>NZ_JAEQCB010000310.1:0-1501 GCF_020738785.1 Microcoleus sp. PH2017_05_CCC_O_A
CTGTAGTTTAGACTAACTAAAGATGAGAACGGTGGCCCAAGAAGAACTAGAGCCACCGTTAAGGAGAGAATGAGGGTGAAAAATAAAAACCTATCCACTCCTTAAATGAACAGTGAACGATTAAAGGACTTTCGTCAAGAAGCATACGAGTTATTAGTACGAGGCAAGGATGCAACATTCGAGCTGATGGATGCAGTGATGACCACGCCCGAATGCAGCCTGTTTGGCGGAATTTTCGCTCAATCCATTATTCCATCGTCAATGGCCAAGCGTCTACGAGGCATTGCAAGACTGTAGACCAGACCGGAAAAAACTGATGCTGCTGTATCTGGAGCAATTACAGAAGGAAGCACCCTCAACGGAACACGTTTTAGTGGCAATCGATCATACTGCATGGGGCAGACCAGATGCCAAAACATTACAAGACAGAACCCATGAATATCACAAAGGCGTAATTATTGGACAGGGGTACAGTACAATTGCGTGGATACCCGAAGCAGAAGGAAGTTGGGCATTACCCCTACTACATGAACGAATTAGTAGTTGGTCTTCACCAATAGAAAAAGCAGCTTCCCAACTCAAACTTGTTTGTGAACAGAGCATCAATCCAGTCTTAGCAGTTTTAGATCGAGAATATGGCAATGCAAATTGGGTACTGGCGCAAGCAGATATTCAAGCTGATTGTTTAATGAGAGTCCGAAAGAATGCCTGAAGAGTGGTCAGAACCACCAGCATATAGTGGTCGCGGCAGACCACGCAAGCACGGGCAGAAAATGAGACTCAACGACCCAACCACATGGCTCCAAGCGGATACTGTGATTGAAATTGACGAACATCCAGATTTGGGACAAGTCCGAGTCACTCAATGGCTAGACTTACATTTTTATCGTGCGCCTGGACAGAGAGTCAATTTAATCCTCGTCGCAAGAATGAAGCTCATGTCAAATGGTCAGCCATTTCCACCCTTATGGTTGGCTTGGGTGGGAGAACGAACTCTCCCTCTAGAAACAGTCTGGTTCAAATATTTACGACGTTTTGGAGTAGATCATTGGTATAGGTTTGCCAAGCAACGACTACACTGGACATTGCCTAACCTGAGAACTCCCGAACAATCCGAGCGTTGGAGTGATTTAATGCCGTTGATGAGTTGGCAACTCTGGCTAGCTAGGGATTTAGTGGTTGAGAATGTATTACCTTGGCAATCTGCTACGATTAATTTAACCCCTGGACGTGTTGCTCAATCAATGTTGTCGCTTTTAGTTGACATTGGTACTCCCGCAAAAATGCCTAAACAGAGGGGAAAATCCCCTGGTTGGGAAAAAGGAAGGGTACGGACCAAGGCACCGTGCTATCCCACTGTGAAAAAACGGGTTTCTCGACGTAAAAAGTCTTCAAGATTAGTTATTTAATCTTCTCCCTCTTGAGTTTTTGAGTAACAGCTTGCCGGATATTCAAAGGCGGCTACTTTTGGCTGCAATCATTTTTTAGTCTAAACTACAGT
>NZ_JAEQCB010000311.1:0-2308 GCF_020738785.1 Microcoleus sp. PH2017_05_CCC_O_A
TAGAGCCAGGTTAGCCCAAGCCAAGGAAGGCGTAACCGCAGCGATCGCAGCAGTAGCGCAAGCTCAAGAAGGAGTAAAGCAAGCTGAAGCTCAAGTCGCCCAAGCCAAAGTCGGCGTCGCCAGCGCCCAAGCTAAAGTCGCTGTAGCCCAGGAAGGTATCAGCACCGCTGAAGCCAAACTTGCTGCATCGAAGGGCGGATTGCAACAGGCTCAAGCTACGGGCGAGCAAACTAAAGTCAGTCGATCGCAGTATGATGCTGCTAAGGCTGCGATCGCCCAATCGGAAGCTGCGGTTAAAGACGCTCAACTGCAACTTTCCTACACGAATATCACCGCACCCGCCGCCGGACAAATCGGGCGCAAATCGGTTGAAGTGGGGCAGCGGGTGCAGTCGGGAACTCCGTTAATGGCGATCGTCAGTAACGATTTGTGGGTAATTGCTAACTTCAAAGAAACGCAATTAGCAAACATGAAACCAGGCCAAAAAGTAGAAATCAAATTAGATGCTTTTGGTAGCCGCAAATTTGAAGGCCGTCTTGATAGTTTCTCCCCTGCTTCTGGCGCTCAATTCTCCCTATTGCCTCCCGACAATGCAACGGGAAACTTTACCAAAGTAGTGCAGCGGATACCAGTGAAAGTTGTGTTTGATGCCGAAAGCATTAAAGGTTATGAATCGCGAATTGCACCGGGGATGTCTGCTACTGTAAATGTTGAACTGAAATAAAGTCAGGATTTACGCAGGAAATCATGTAACCTCTGCACTGCCATTCCCGTCAAGATGAATGTCGAGCCTGGTATAGAAGTCCCTCTCTCCGATTAAAACCTCATAGTTTGTGGGTGTGTATTGCCAGCCAGCGATTGGTGCGATGGCTTACCAGAAAGAATTGGTTTAAAGCCTCTCTTTTTTAGGGAGAAATTAAAATCAGACGATTCATTACTCCAATCCTCCTGTCAACTGTCAACTGTCAACTGAATGAAGCCCCACTTCGCGACGACTCACTTTACCTCATCGTACTGGTACCCAATCAGTAATCTGTCGGCTGGCTACACGCGCTTTTTCAGAAAATGGGAGACGAAGGGCGATCGGGCTTTGACTATCAGACCTGACTCTATTTCTATTTTTTCAGCATAAATCATACTATAATTTTAATTACGAGTATTGTAGAACAGTTTGCTATAATTATTTTAGTCAACGCTAAGAAATCCTAGCCATGACCCAAGCTCCTTCAATCAAAACTGAATATCAAGTAACTGTAAATTATCCAGTCTGGCAAAGAGTTGAGAAAATTGCTGAACAATTCAATTTGTCTGTTTCTGAACTATTGGAACATCTAGCTAAAGGTGAACTGAAAGTTGTTGCTGTTTCAACTAATTCGGAAACACTGAGCGATCGCGAGATTGCCAATTATTTCATTTGGTTAGCCTCGCAATTCGATGTAGAAATAAATGCTTACAAGCTACAAAAACTCGTGTATTACGCTCAAGCTTGGCATTTAGCAATTTATGGCACGCCACTCTTTAATGCGGATTTTCAAGCGTGGGTTCACGGCCCGGTGATTCCTGATTTACTAGAGAAGTATCAAAGCCAATTTAGCTGGGAACCAATTGTAGAAAGAATCGAGCGCCCGAAACTTTCTGAAGAAATCGGGGAATTTCTGGAAGAAGTTGCAGATGCCTATTTGGAGTATGATGATGAAACTTTGGAACGAATGATTTGCGGTGAAATGCCTTGGCTAGAAGCGAGAGGGGATTTACCTAGAGACGAATCTTGTCATGGGATTATTTCTCAAGAATCGATGAAACAATATTATTCGGGCCGTGTCAAAGAAGAAACCTCAGTCTAAAATTGTCCCTTCTAAAGGGAAACCGCACGCATAAATATGATACAATACAAACTACGCTCTTTGTAAAAGCCATGTCTCAAGCAACATTAACTGATGTTTCCTTAGATCCAATATTAGAGCGCTTGACGCAACTTGCCCAACTAGAACCTGACTGGGATTCTTATGGTGCATTGCCAGTTTCGCCCGTTGCTTTTGTAAAAGCCTGTCAGTTGCTTATTCATATCAAATACTCTCTTTCGCCTTTAGTTGGCGATCTAATTTTACCCTATGATGCAGCACCAATTGCTAATGGTAGCCTACAACTGGAATGGCGAACCCCACACGACAATCTAGAAGTGGAAATTAAACCTGATATGAGTTTCAGCTATCTACTAATTAAGGGAGAAGGAAACGAGAGAAAATTTGAGGAAAAAAACCAGGTGTCATTATCTGAAGTCCTGAATGTGGTGTCTCAGCTATTGATT
>NZ_JAEQCB010000043.1:0-63808 GCF_020738785.1 Microcoleus sp. PH2017_05_CCC_O_A
AGTGGATAGGTTTTCTTTTTCACCCTCATTCTCTCCTAGCGCGGTGGCTCTAGTTCTTCTTTTGCCACCGTTCTCATCTTTGGTTAGTCTAAACTACAGCAATCAGTGCCGGCTCTGATTGCGGGTTTCGGATATGTACTCGCTCAACCTGCAATCTGCTGTATTTGTTGTAGGGACACCGCATTGCCGTGTCCCTAATCGCAGCTTAATAATGACTCCCCGATTTCCGGTAGTGCACGGCTGTCACCCCGTCATTTTTCAACAAATGACCGCTTTCAACCGCCGCATAAACCACCCAGTGATCCCCGCATTCCATCCGACCGATCACTTCGCATTCGAGATAAGCTAAAGCATCAGTCAAAACTGGACAGCCGTTGCTAGCTTCTGTTGTTTCAACTCCGGCAAATCTGTCTTCTCCCGGAGCAAAGTTTTTCATGAAATACTTCCGCAACTGTCGCCCTTCTGCTAAGATGTTGAGCACAAATTTATCTCCGGCGTACATCAAAGCTTCGATCGATCGATCTTTAGCCACCGCAATCGTCAAACCCGGAGGGCTAAACGTGGCTTGCGACACCCACGAAGCCAACATCGCACTCGTGACATCCCCGCGCCGCGCCGACAGTACACACAGGGAACCTACCAATCTTCCTACAGCTTGTTCCGTGCGATCGCTCCCACCAGTCAACTGCGGTTTCGGCGCCCGCAATTTTTGCGACTTAATCAAGGCTTGAGCAAAATCCGTTCCCGCTTCTTTGCACTCGTGAATCGTCGCAGCCGTCGGCTTAAACTTGGCTCGAATCGGCTCAAATCCAATCCGATAGCCAGCATCTTTTAATTTTCCTTCCACTAAGTCGATCGCCTCGCCACTCCAGCCAAAAGAACCGAAAACCCCCGCTAATTTGCTTTTAGTTGCTGTAGACAACACAATTCCCAAAGCCGTTTGAATTTGCGTCGGTGCGTGTCCGGCTAGCGTCGGAGTACCGATGATAAATCCGGCACATTTCTCGATCGCCTCTTGAATTTCTCCCGGTTCGGCAAATTCGCAATTGATGCTTTCTACAGCAACACCGGCCTTCGTAATCCCTTTGGCGATCGCCTGCGCCAAAGTAGCAGTATTGCCGTAAGCCGAAGCATAAATCAAAGCAACTGTCAAGTCTTTTGAATTTTGTTGTTGGCTCCATTCCCGATACAAATTGCTCAATTCGTGGAGGCCGTAACGGACGATCGGCCCGTGACCGGGAGCGTAAAATGCTGTTGGCAAATCAGCTAATTTATCCATTGCTGTCAGCACTTGTTTCGCCTGAGATGCGTGCAGGGAATCGTAATAATAGCGCCGATCTTCGCTGTAAACGCTCCAGCCTTCATCAAATACTTGATCGCCGCAAACGTGAGAACCAAAAAATTTGTCAGTGAACACGATTCGAGTTTGCGGATCGTAGGTGCAAAGTTCATCAGGCCAGCGCGGAGTCGGAGTCGCCAGGAATTTTAATTTGTGACCTTTACCTAAATCAAGAGTTTCTTCACCCCGAACGATCATAATGTTTAACTCTTGTTCGGGAAAAGCCGATCGCAAACCAATAGCCGCCGGATTCGTACAAACAAAAGCTACTTGTGGAGCCAATTCTAACAAAGCTTTGATCGTGACGGATCTGTTAGCATTGAAATGCCCCAAAATTATGTAATCCAGCATTTTCAAGTCCACCCGTTTCTGCAAAGATTCCAGATAATTTTGGGTGAAAGATTCTCCCGGCGGGTCGAACAAAGCAGTTTTGTCAGCTTGAATGAGATAGCTGTTGGCTGTTGTCCCCCTTTGCAGGGAATATTCTACTTCAAATTTTAGTCTGTCCCAAGTGCGCGATCGCACTGCTGCGGTATCTGTGGCAATTGGGACAAACTGCACGTCGCGGGGTTTGGTATTAGATGCGAGTCTAGGAGTCAAAGTATTAGTCATTAATTGCACCTATCTATATTAAGTTTGCAAGGGGGAAACTGTTGATTTTGTGAATGAGATTTTTTTTATTAACCGCAGAGGACGCAGAGGACGCAGAGGGAGAAAGGAAGAAATACAGTAGCATCGTCCTGTGTTTAAATGTAGGGTGCGTCAGCAGATAGTTGATGATTAACTCGAATAAAACTTCGGCTGACGCACCTTACTAATACCTTTGGAGTGTGTTGACTCAGACAAGAAAGACAAAAAACTCGAGGGTTTAATTTCTCTCTTGCTTTTGACAACACTCAACAGTCAACTGACAACTGACAACCGTCAACTGTCAACTGTCAACTGTCAACTGTCAACTGACTAATAGTGATTGCCGACTTTGCGGTGGTGAACTGCCGGCAGTGCTTCGGGATTGGAGACGCGGCCGCTATCGACCGTAGCATATACGATATGATGATCCGAAAGTTCCATCCTGCTGACCACTTCGCATTCCATGTAGGCCAAAGCATCGGTCAAAATCGGAGAACCGTTGGTAGCAGGTTGAGTTTTAACTCCGGCAAATCGATCGGCACCTGGGGCAAAACGCTTCAAAAAGTGCTTCATCAAGCTTTGATAATTGCCTTCTTCCAGCACGTTGAGTACAAACTTATCACCCGCGTGCATCATCGATTCGATCGCCCGATCCTTCGCAACTGCTATAGTTAAACCCAGCGGTTTAAAGCTGGCTTGCGTCACCCAAGAAGCCAACATCGCACTGCTAACCTCGCCTTTTTGAGCAGTAATAATGTACAATCCGCCGCTGATGCGTCCCAAAGCTTTATCAACATCGCTATCCAGGGATTTCATCTGTTTGACAGCCTTGTCCCGCGACAGCCACTGTCCCAAGTCGGTACCGGCTTCGTCGCAAACTTGATAAATCGCTTCCGTCGGCGCTTCTTTAATCAAAATGTTGGGAAATGCTTCTTTCAAACCCAACTCTTTGAACTTGTTTCGCAGCGGATAAACCGATGCGTCATCGCCGCCGCCGGATTCGCACAAACCGAAGGATTGTTTGTTGTTAGCTGCAACTAAAATTGTGTTAATAGCAGCTTCGGCATTCTCCGCAGCAGCGCCATTACTCGGTGGCGAACAAATCACAATCCCCGCAGCGCTACCGACAAGTTCCCGCACTTCTTGCAATTCGGCGGTTTTCAAGTCCATCATTTCTACGGCGACACCGGTTTTGGTAATCCCGTGGGCAATGGCTTGGGCGAGGCGATCGCTAAATCCGTAATCAGAAGTGTAAAATACCGCTACAGTGGTTTCTGCCTTAGCTTGTTCTTGGCTCCACTTTTTGTAACGTCCGGTAAGTTCCACCACATTGTACCTGAGCAGCGGCCCGTGACCGGTTGCCACCGTACCGATTTCTCCCAACTCGGCCATCCGCTTCATTGCACTGAGTACCGATCGAGCATTAGGAGCCATCAAACACTCATAATAAAAGTGATAATCCTCCTCAACCGCCGCTAAATCCTCATCATAGGTACTGTCAGAACAATAGTGCATCCCAAAAGCATCGCAGGTGAACATCACCTGAGTTTTGCTGTCGTAGCTGAAAATAGTATCAGGCCAGTGCAAATTCGGCGCCGACACAAATTCGACAACGTGGCCATTTCCTAAATCTAGTTTGTCCCCATTTTTCACGACAAGTCGCTCAAAGGGCTGGTGTATCAGGTTTTCTAAAAATTGAATTGCTACTTTCGCCCCCACAACAATCGCCTGGGGTGCCAAAGCCAGCACATCTTTAACTAAACCGCTGTGGTCTGGTTCAGTGTGGCTGATAATTAAATAATCAATCTCTTTCGGGTCAATTTCCCCCGTCAGAGTTTCCATATATTGCTGGCGAAACTTCTCGTGCGAGGTATCTACGAGGGCAGTTTTTTCGCCGCGTATGATGAAAGAGTTGTAAGTTGTACCGTTTTTGAGCCCGAATTCGATGTCAAAACGGTCTCTATCCCAGTCCAGGCATCGAATTGCCGTTGTATCAGAGGCAATTTCGACCTTTTCCACCGTCAATCTGCGTTGGACTCGTTCAGTCAGGGCTACCATACTCTGCCTCCTTGTCTGTTATCCATTACCTTATTGTTTCCATTCTGACACGTTTCTTTTGTAAATCTTCATAAAATTTCTTATGACGCTGTTAAGTAACTTCAAAGTTATTAATGTGTGCAGCGGGCGATTCCCTACCCGATAGATTCGCTTCACGCCAGTTTTTGCACAAATCTACCGATCGGGTCTTGACAAAATTATGATTTTGCCGATCGAGCTAAAAAAAAATACACGCACCCGCGACCTCAGAAACCCGGTTTCTTCGTATATTTCTCGTTCCCAACAAAAAACTCGTAGAAACCGGGTTTCTAGCCGCTCATAGGGCGGCCCTGAAACTCTCCGAAGTGTTGTTACGTTGGGGCCAACGATCGAATTTTATTGTGGGAGTTCTCGGAGGAAATAATATGACAAATCTTATCCCTTCTGATTAGTAAGTGGTAACTCCACAATCAACTCAGTGCCTTCACCAACCTGACTGACGCACCGAATCCGGCCGCCGTGAGCTTGTACAATTACCTGATAGCATACCGAAAGTCCTAAGCCAGTACCTTTCCCCACAGGTTTAGTCGTAAAAAACGGATCGAAAATCTTGTCTTGAATCTGCGCCGGAATGCCACTTCCCGTATCGCGTACAGAGATTGTTACCCAGTCCGGCTCGCTTAGCCAACTGCGGATTGTTAATTCTCCGGGTTTGTCGGCTGAGTCGATCGCATCTAAGGCATTGTCAATCAAATTATAAAATACTTGGTTGATTTGACCGGCATGACATTTGACTGGGGGCAGATTTCCGTATTGCTTGTCAATTTTTATATTTGATTTTAGTTTATTTTGCAGCATCAATAAACTGCTTTCCAAACCTTCATGCAAATCCACAGCTTTAAATTCTGCGTGATCTAAGCGAGAAAAATTTCGCAGCGTCATCACGATCGCTCTAATCCTGCTGCTGCCTTCCCGCATCGAATTGAGCAGTTTGCCAAAGTCATCTCGAACGTAATCGAGTTCTAGTTCTTCATTGATTCTGACAATTGCCTCCGCTGCTTCTGGGCAGGCATTCCCGCACAATTCTAGAGCTTCGTTTAAGACTTTAAAATATTCTTGAGCGTGAAACAAGTTAGCGTGAATGAAATTGTTGGCATTGTTGATTTCGTGAGCAATTCCCGCTACCATTTGCCCCAAACCAGACATTTTTTCGCTTTGAATCAATTGCTGCTGCGCCGATCGCAATTCTTGGAGGGCTGCTTGCAATTGCTGGGTTTGAGCTTGAGATTTGACTGCCGCTTCTCGGACTTGGCTGTAAAGTTCTGCTTGCTGAATCGCGATCGCCATTTGGTCGGCTAGCTGCGACAGCAACTCCATTTCTTGGCGCTGCCAATTTCGCGTATCGCCGCACTCGTGAGCAATCAGCAAACCCCACAGTTTACCGGGAAATTTTACAGGAGAATTTATGTCTGTAGAAAGTGAATTGTCTGCGCTTTGGGATGTAACAATCGGTACGATCAGATTAGCTTTTACCTGCAAGCTGTCTAAAAAATCAACGTGACAAGGCTCTAAACCGGCCTGAAAAATATCATTAATTGCTTTGACTCGCCCTTGCTGGTAAAGATCGGCATAATTTCCCCTAAAACACTTATCTTCCCCCATATCTCCTAAAATGGAAGGCCAAGGAACTGTCATATCTTCAACGACAACTGTTCCTTGCCAGTTATCTTGAAACTGATAGATAATTACCCGATCGCACTGCAACCATTGGCGGACTTCTCTCACCGCTGTTTGCAGGATAGTTCCCAGATCCAGGGTACTGCGAATTTGGTTGCCAATCAGTCGCAGCAGAGATTCTCGTTCGGCTTGACGGCGGGTTTTGCTGTAGAGTTTGGCTTGATTGATCGCGATCGCCAATTGCGATGCTACCCCTTCTAACAGTTGCCGTTCCCAATCAGTCCATTCCCGTTCGCGATCGCACTGATGCAAGCCAATTATGCCATTCACTTCACCTTGATAGCGAGTAGCGACTGCCAGCATTGACTTAATTTCCAAAGTCTCGGCAATTTTTCGGGTTTGTGCATTTAACCCCGGAAAATCCAGAAACTTCGTCAATGCTAGCGACTCTTGTCCAGACACGACTGCGGCCAAGTGCGGGTTGTCAGTAATCGGTACTTTCATCCCCAGTTGTATGGGATAGTCTCCCGCGTTGTACTCTCCCCGCGTGACTAACGTTTTTTCTGTATTGGATTCTTTGACTAAAATACTCGCGCGGCTGCACTGTAGCGCTTGCCCCAGCAATCGGCACGCCGATGTTAAAATCTGTTCTATATCAAGGGTGCTGCGAATTTCGTTATTAATTTCGTTGAGCAAGTTTGATAGCTGAACTTGCTGCTGCATCTGCACGATGATGGCTTTTTGTTGGTCTACTTCCGGCAGCGAAAGACCTTCTTCTTGATTCCAGTTACCTGATTCAGGCAACCGCGCAGTCAGTCTCTGCCAGGGGGTTTCTTGTTGTTGTATTTTTAAAGACATATTTACTCAGCACTTGTACAGTATTTTGATAGACTCTGGTTGTTTACACATTTGCTTACCCCGCCAACAGCAGATCGTCGCTACCACGAATTTAGGACGATATTAAAACATTATAAATGATATATCCCGAGCATAGCAATTATTTGCTTTACAAATATTTATAAATAATAATTATGGTCAAGGAGCCGACAATACTAATGAGGCACGCGCCATCTTTTTCGTCAGATGTCAATTAGAGTTAACCGTCCCCCTAAGCGAATAAAATTAATCTAAAATCTATCTTTAGTGATAATGTTTGCGCGCGATCGATCGATGAACATGAAAAACTCAATTGCCGACAATTTTTGTCCGGGATCTGGCACTGACAACCCGATCGCTGGATTGACAGGTAAAAGCCTGGTTAAAATAGCTTTGGCGATCGGCAATTCGCGGTTGCACTGGGGATTATTTAAGGGCAGAACTTTGGAGAGAACATGGGATACTGAGCATCTCAAAACTGATGCTGTTTCCCGGCTCTGTGAGGCAGAAAAAGCGGAATATTTGGTGGAAACGGTGATGAGGTCGATCGAGCAAATATCAGCTCAAAATCTGCTTTGTCTTCCTGCTACTCCCGCTGTGTCTAGTCCTCACACACTTTCTGTAGTGCCGCCACCTTTAGTTTTGGCCTCAGTAGTTCCCCAGCAAACAGCAATTTGGCAGAGTTATCCTGAAGTCCGAATTATTACTTTAGACCAGTTACCGATCGGGGGACTCTATCCTAGCCTGGGGATTGACAGAGCTTTAGCTTTATTGGGTGCTGGCAACCAATTGGGTTGGCCAATTTTACTGATAGATGCTGGTACAGCTCTAACATTTACTGGGGCTAATGTCAATAGGTATTTAGTCGGGGGTGCCATCTTACCGGGTTTGGGTTTGCAGTTGTCGTCGTTAGGGAAAAAAACCGCTGCATTGCCCTCAGTAGGCTTACCAGAAAATCTGCCGCGTCGCTGGGCTACAGATACTGCTGGGGCTATTCAAAGCGGGGTTATATATGTGGCGGTGGCAGGAGTTAGGGATTTTATTGAAGATTGGCGGAGGTTGTTTCCGAATAGCAAAATTGCAGTCACGGGGGGCGATCGCATTTTGTTATTGAAATACCTCACCGCACTATTTCCCGATACGGCTTCCTCGGTAATTGACGCACCAGAGGCTATTTTTTGGGGAACCGTGGGATTTTAGATTTTAGATTTTAGATTTTAGATTGAGGGATTGGGGGATTGACCAATTGATTGAGATTTGATGTTGAAGAATTGGTAATGATTGATTCCGTACAGGTTGGGAACAGGGGCATACAGTTGTATTTTTTTTAATTCATATTAGTTTGTTAAATGTTGACGGCGACCAATTCTTTGCAATCAATCGGAATGGGAATAATAAGAACAGAAAAAATCTGCCTCAATCAACACAGTGTTAAACGCAGCAACTGGCTCTATTATGCAGGTTAATGTTTATTAGGCACGTTGTTGCGCTTAAGCGCTCTTGCATATTAGGCACGTTGTTGCGCTTAAGCGCTCTTGCATATTAGGCACGTTGTTGCGCTTAAGCGCTCTTGCATATAAAGAGCGCTCAAGCGCAACAACATACCTTTTTAAAAGGTGTACCAATGACCAATGACCAATGACTAATGACTAATGACCAATTATCAATTCATTTGGCAAACTGGCGAATATAGCGAGCAACAATATCCGGGACTTCCTGCGGCAAATTGATGTCTCCCGGACTGACAGATTCCAGTTCGGCATTAGGAGCCAGAGCGGCATAGGATTGACACAGAGACAAAGCTGCGGGGGTATCTTCAGAACCTTGCAAAACCAAAACAGGCGCTTTCAGCAAGGCCAAATTCTCATCAACTAACTCTGCTATAATTTCAGACCGCCGCCGCCCGAACAGCAACTGCACGGCAACTGGGGACTGCATCAACTGCTGTCTCAAGTTTAGCAGTCTGTCAATCTGCTTTTGACCACCCAGCAACTTAGCAATTGGATAGATCGATCGCAACAACCAGTATGCCAACGGAGGTTGAGCTATCAGCCAGCTAGCCGTCTGCCACCGCCCCCCCTGGTTGCCAGCCTTGACGCCTTCTGGGGCTAACAACACTAAACCCTGAACTCGATCGGGATATTTGATGGCGTAGCTAGCAGCCACCCAGCCGCCCAAAGAGTCACCAATTAAATAAACCTCTTGCAGGTTCAAAGCATCGAGGTATTGGGCGAGACATTCTACTTCCAGATCGATCGAATAATTAACATTTGGGTGTTCCGAGTCGCCAAAGCCCAGCAAATCTGGTGCGAAGCATTGGAAGTCCGGGCTCAAAAGCTCGATCGTCCGCAGCCACTGACTGCCGTCGCCCCAAGAACCATGCAAAAATACTAAATTTGGGCCTCTGCCGACTTCGCGCCAGAAAATGTGTCCTAAAGAGAGTTTGACCCGAGAATTGCGTAACGGTGAGTACATCCGGTTTAATATTCAGCAATAAAAAGATTATTAAATTAATGTTCAGATATCATAAATTAAAGCATGGAAACATTAAAAATTAATTCCCTACTAATAAAAGGTAGCTTGTTAAGGTGAGGTAATTCCCAACGTTGCTCAAATGTAGATGCCCTGAGAATTTACGCTAAAGTTGTCAGGCCTTGAAAATAGTTCTGCAAGTGTTCGCCATTATCATGGCTAAGCTGGTCTTCCGGCAGCGCAGTCGGCAAAAAAGCCTCCACCTCGCTGATTTCAAGCGAATCCTGAACTTGCATCTTGCCCTGCACCTCTGCTTCCACCACGATACAAATCGAGTGCAAGCGAGGATCTCGATCGGCAGCCGAATAAACGCCCACCAAGCGACGAATTTTGACTAAATCGAGTCCTGTTTCCTCCGCCAATTCTCGGCGCACTGTTGTCGGAATATCCTCTCCCCAATCCACCATACCTCCCGGAAGTGCCCAGCGACCGTTGTCGCGGCGTCGAATTAACACTATTCGCCCGTCAGGTAACACAGGAATCACGGCGGTACCAGTGACGGGATGTCGAAAAATCAGACCCAGCACAGTCTGTACAAATTGCCACAATCTACGCATACACTCAAAAGCTTGTTTAGGGGAAAGTAATTTTAGACCTGCTATCTCGCAGATTTGGGGTCAGAATTATTATATTCTTCTTTCAGGCAAAATGTCCGGCAACTGTCCTAAAATCTCCGCTGCGTGAGATTCTGGTTTGACTTTGCGCCAAACATTTTCAATCCTACCATTAGGGTCGATCGCGAAGGTCGATCGAGTAATGCCCATAAATTCTTTGCCCATAAATTTTTTGAGTCCGTAACAACCGTAGGCGGTTGCCACTTCGGCGTTTGAGTCGCACAGCAAGGGAAAAGGCAGTTGATATTTAGCTGCAAACTTGGTGTGAGATTTTGCCCCGTCTGTACTGACACCGATCACTGCAATATTTCGCGACTCGTAGTCCGATCGCTAGAAATCGCTTTATTGGAGTAATTCCGAGTCAATGCGAGCAAATTAAAGCTCATAGCCATAGCCGTCACTCCTATGTACGAAAACTACATTGCTCATGGTTGAGAGACTTATTCTTGCGCCATCGATCAAAACCTCAAACCCTTTTGGAGTAGGTGTTTTAACTCTTGCCGTATAAGTTCCAGCTTGAGCTTTTTTCCGGTCTTTGCCGATAGTAAACCTGACTACATCACCTGCTGCAATGTGAGTAAAAACAGTTTTAGCGTTTTTCACTGCCGGAAATCCAGAAGCATTAACTCGAATGGATTGGCGGCTGCCATGACCTTTACAGGTAATCAATAGAGGTCGATCGGTGAGAACTCGAATGCTTGCCCCAGACTCGCCAACACAAGCAGCATCAAGGCTGTGAGTTTTTTCAAGACCTTGACGCACTCGGTTCATTTTCGTTCTTGCACCTGAGGAGCATTTCACGTTCTCGCAAATAGATTTAGCCATTTTCACTATTGCGTATCTGGTTGAATTGACCGCAGCCGCATCTTTTAACGGTTTTGTGGAATTCTCTAAAACTTGATTCAAAATGTCAGGTGATTTTGCCAAGAAATCGCGAACGTCCAAGTTACCTTTTTTGACATTACAGACATGACAAGCTAGAGTTAGATTTCCAATGCGGCTACTCCCCCCTTTCGACTTAGATTGAATATGCTCAACTTCTAGCGGTACGTTTTCTGTGCCACAGTAAGCGCATTTTCTACCCCACTTTTGCAACAAGTATTCACGCACTTCGTATCCTTGTAATTCACCTTGTTGGTATTCAACTCCATCTATTTCTGGATTAGCTAACTTTTGCATATCAAACCGAACTTGTTCAATCTCGATGCAGGCAATTGGACAATACCGCATAAAGCGTTTAATCCAAGTTTCAACTGTTAGCACTCTGTGTCGGATTGATGGAGCTAACCAACCCTCTGGCTTGGCACGATTCAAGCGTTTCTTGCGATAGCGTAAATTGCGCGAACGTCTTCCACGTCTAAACCCTGCTCGTTTAACTAAATCGAATTTGATTGATTCTCCTCGGTGATTTAGTTCTGCTCGAAACAAGATATTATCGCCACATTGAATGGCAAACCCTGTCCACTGACTACCTGGGTCAATCTTGAGGATGTATTCCTTTGTTTGGAGGCTTTCGATAGTTTGTTGCTGGATTACGACATAAGGGAATCTGCGAAAACTGGCAAGCTTCCCACGATTTTGTAATTCTCGGCATCTGCCGGGGTGAATCATATCTAACGGTTGCTTATCTCCGTTGATTTGAAATACCCAGTTCTGTTGTTTGGTTGGTTGCATTTCTGCTTCGCCTTTCGGGTGATGTTTGCTTTGAAAATGCTCCTGAGACTTGTCACTGGCAATAGTGTTTCACCTTCAAAAACTAGGCAATGTTCTATTTGCCAAACCGCTTAGAACTAGCGAATTCTATTGGGGTTTTGACCTCAGGTAGCGTAGATCTCAAGGATCTTATTCTGGTGTAGCAGGGTTTTTATCCCTGGGGTAAACTGGAAACTCCGATTTACTCCATTTCTTTGCTACTCGCGAAAGGCACAAGCTTCTTTGGTACAGCCGGGGGTGTTATCCCGAGGATAAAAATAAAGTACAACTCGTCGGCCTCGAAAATCTGCGAGGCCCACAAGTTGGCCGGCAGCGTCGGGCAGGCTGAAAACAGGGGCTACATCACCAGGATTTAGTGTCATTTGTGGTATTTTTGAACCTCCCCAGCGCTGAAGCAACGGGGATTCCTGCCCACCTAGAAAAGGCGACAGCGGGACATTCAAGTGTCCCTCTAGACCCTCAAGATCAACTATCCGAAGATGTTGCGATTGGGCTTACTTTTAGTATGTTTTGCTTGCTTGAGTCCATCACTTTTGCCAGTTAGGTACACTCCTCAATCTGCCTTTATTTGCCCTTTAAGTATTCTGGATCTCGCGCCAGATATCTCGGTTGCCGGGATTTCTCCGTACTAGATTGATTCAACGTGTAGATGGTGATTCTTAATCGCTTCTACTATTTTATCACGGTGGCCGGGGCCGCGCACTCGTTTCTAGGCGGCGGTCGCCGCTACAGGCCGGGGCCCCATATCTGAAGCTAGGGGCCCCGGCCCCGCTTCTCGGTCAAGAGTTTTTAGAATATTTTCGCAAGTAAAAAATGTTGCGTCCCGATCGCGCGCTGATGAAGAGCGACTCAAGAGACTCTCAGTCGAGGGACTGTTCTTGTCGATCGGTAATAGTGCCGGGTGTGATATAATCGTCATCGGTCTAAAATTGAGTATAACTAGACAACGTAAAAACTCGCACTCAATTAGTTGAGTTCGCAGTCACACCGATCGGTGTTGCGGTTTAGGAAAGCTAAATTTGAACAAAACCTAACTACATTAAAGAGAATCGATCGAGTACGGTAGGGTATACCGGAATTCACGCTTGGGGAGAAGACACCTCTAAAGCCGCTGGAGCAATCCTGTCGGAAACAAGTGACTTCACCCAAGCCAGAATCTCAGTCACAAGCAAGTGCTGAGAGTTTTAACCTGAAGAATCCCCTCGCCGAAAGCTTGGGGAATGTCAATGTTTATTAGTGAGGTCAGAATGGCTAAGCGCCGCAATCTCAAGAAAGAGAAGGCACAACGAAATCAAGCATACGCTCGCAAGTTTCGCAAGCGGAGAAATCAAGATATGTTCTCCAACAAGAGAAGGCGATTTGACGGCGGCAACGGCGGCGGGATGGGCGCCATGAGCGGCGGCGGACGGGACAAAGATATGGCTGCTGCTGAAGAGTAATATAGTCAGGCTATCTGCCCAACTTAGAACCGAGAGTGCAAAACACGATCGTTCTAAGGAGAGATAGCCATTCTGAATTTGCCTAAGAATTCAACGAGGATAGTTTAGGCGATCCGATCGCGCGCAGCAATCAGTGATTTTCTCACTTGTTCAAATCCGGTGCCACCGTAACTATTGCGAGCAGCGACCACTTGAGTCGGTGCGATCGCGCTATAAATGTCTGTATCAAAAGCTGGGTGCAAGTCTTTCCACTCCTCAAGTGTCAAATCTTTGAGGAGTTTGCCCCCCGACAGACAAGTTTTCACAACTTTGCCCACAAGGTTGTAAGATTCCCGGAAGGGAACGCCCTTAGCAGCCAAATAATCTGCTACGTCTGTAGCGTTAGAAAAGTCTTCTGTAACGGCACTGGCAAGGCGATTGGTGTTAAACGCGATTCCTTCCCGCAGCAAAATCGTCATTGCTTCCAAGCAACCTTGTACAGTTTTGACGGTATCAAACAAAGCTTCTTTATCTTCTTGCAAATCTTTGTTGTAGGCCAAAGGCAATCCCTTCACTACTACAAGCAAGGCTTGCAAATGACCGAAAACCCGCCCCGCCTTGCCCCGCACCAACTCCGGCACGTCGGGATTTTTTTTCTGGGGCATGATGCTAGAGCCCGTAGCGCAGCTATCTTTGAGCGTAATAAATCCAAATTCGTGAGAAGACCACAAAATCATTTCTTCTGACAAGCGGCTCAGGTGTACCATAATTAAGCTGGCGGCTGCGAGAAATTCGATCGCAAAATCTCGATCGCTCACTCCATCTAAACTATTAGCATAAACCTGGTCAAACTCCAAGAGTTCTGCGCTATAGTGTCGGTCGATCGGGAAAGTCGTCCCCGCCAGCGCGCCGCAACCCAAAGGCGAAATATTCACCCGCTTCAAGACATCGCCAAGGCGTTCCCAATCGCGATCGGACATTTCAAAATAAGCTAACAAGTAATGAGCCAAACTGATTGGCTGAGCGCGCTGTAAGTGCGTGTAACCGGGGATTAAAGTTTCGACGTTGAGTTCTGCAATTTCGAGCAAAACCCCTTGAAATTCCCGCAATTGCTCGCGAATTTCTGCGATGCGATCGCGCAAATACAAACGAGTATCGGTGCCGGCTTGGTCATTGCGCGATCGGGCCGTGTGCAGCTTTTTGCCCGCATCCCCGACGATATCCGTCAGGCGCTTTTCTACAGCAAAGTGAACGTCTTCTGCATCAACTCCCGGCACAAAAAGACCTTGGCGGTATTCGCGGCGGATTTGTTCCAAACCATTGACTAGCTGTTCGCCTTCTGATGCGGAAATAATCCCAGTTTTGGCGAGCATCTTAGCATGAGCGATAGAACCGGTCAAGTCATACTCAATCAGTTCTATATCGAAGCCAATACTAGCATTGAATCGGGCGATCGCTGGGTGCAGCGCCGACTCAAATCTTTGACTCCAAGTTTTCGGTTGTGTGGTCATTGCTGAATGTAAAACTAAATTATATCTCTCTTGCAGAACTCTCTAAAAACTGTTTCGTAGTAAGGACTTTAGTCCTTCGGTTCGCACTCAGGATTTGAGTCCTCCGGTTCGCAGTAAATAAGGCAAGTCCTTCGTCCCAAATTCGGCAAGAAAGGACTAAGGTAATTACTACAAACTTTGTATACCTGTATTGACACTAAAAAACTGAATTCTAGACTACAAAATTATTAAAATTATGCTGCTGCATCAGAAAGGACTGAAGTCCTGACGGCGAACCTTTGAAATCCCTTCCTGACGACCTCTTAGAGAATAACTCTAAGGAATAATCCCTTTAATGAACCAGCCAATGAAAATACCTATAAAAAAAGCTCCTATCTGACCAGTCGAAACAAAATTGTTCCAAGCTTTCTGGAAATTAGTAAAAATCTCGTAGCTTTGACCCAATATCACAGGCGAACTCAAATGAGATTTCACAACTAACAAATGAACGGCGTCATGCCAATGAATCGAGCTGGTAAATCCAGTAATAATTTCCGGCATTAAATTAACTATCATGGTGATTTTCTCCTGTGGTCGGTGTTACCCTAAGTACAACCAGTGTCATGTCATCTTCATTGCGGTTGCCGATGCCGATAAACTGGTGAACGCGATCGAACAAATAATCCAGAATTTCCTCAGACTGCTGATAATTTTGACAAGCCCACTGAAAAGCCGCGGTCAAGTTATCCTCATCAAAGCGATCGCCCCTTTGATTAGCAGCATCAGTAAATCCGTCTGTGTAATAAATAATAGTATCACCAGGCTGCAATTGCACGTGGGCTTCTTGGTAGTGCGAATCAGCATCCAGGCCAATCAACATTCCCTCCAAAGTATCGAGCCGAACAATCGAATTAGTTGCAGCTTGCCACAGCAAAGGCGGGTGGTGAGCAGCATTACTGTAAGACAGAATGCGAGTTTTCGGATCGTACTCCGAATAAAACAGAGTCACAAAACGGTGAGAATTCTCCAAATCCGCGTGCATTACCCGGTTTAAATGTTGCAAAATTCTCGCAGGCGAATGGCGGTTCAAAACCTCCGCCCGCAGCATACCCCGCGTCATCGTCATCAACAGGCCAGCCGGTACCCCTTTGCCCATCACATCGCCAATGACGATGCTCCAGCGACCCTTGTCGATTTTGGACTTGAGATTTTTAATCAGGGATGGGGGGTGTTCCCCCTCATTTTCCTTGCCGATCGGGTCATAGTCAGCGGGAATAAAATCATAATAATCACCGCCGACTCTGCTAGCAGTTTGGCAGCGCGCGGCCACATCAAGACCGGGAATTGTGGGACAACTGCGGGGTTGCAGCCGCAATTGAATTTCCGCCCCAATTTCTAACTCTCTGTCCAGGCGTTCTTTTTCGGCCAACTTCACCGTCAGTTCGTCTTTGCAGATTGCCACGGCGGTTTGATCCGCCACCAACCGAACTAATTTCTGTCGGCCCGGAGTCCAAACATATTGTGGGTCACTGCTAAAAACAAACAGCCGTCCGCGTTCCAAATTCTTGACTAAAATTGGCGCCCCAAACAAATGAACATCCGGGCCCAAATAACGGCCGACTTGCAAGTCAAGACTAGAAGTTTGCCCAGAGGTTTGAGAAAAAGATTCACCAGCCGCGCCCGCACCTGCTGTAGCTTGCCTGGTGGCTATTTCCAGCGCTTTCCGCATATCTTGGCACTGCCGTCCTTCCTGACAGTGCAACTGCTGGAACCGAACTTGACCGTTGGGTTTGAAGAGCACCAGAGCTCCCCCGTCGGCGTCGGTAACGCGAGTTGCCACCAGAGGCACCAACTCCAAAAATTGGTTGAGATTGTTAAAACTACGCAGGGCAAATCCCAGCGAGCCCAACATATCTTGAACGTTGTGCTGGTATCGGTGCAAGCGCGCCACCAGTTCTTTGAGGGCAAATACTGGCGTCGCGTCGGTGGAATTGCGACCCGTAGGGCGGTCAGCAGGTTGAGGTGAGGGGCGAGGCAAGGGCACAGCAGTCATTTTAGATTGGTGATTTTCGATCTTAAAAGGAGATTGATTGAGTGAGGAATTACGCACCACACGAACAGAAATCCGGTTGTTTTTGGAGCAAGTAGTTTGGGCAGTAGGTCATTGGTGTGAATTTAAGCCTGAAATCCTCAAGAAATCTCGTTTATAGCTGAGTCTAAATCCCCCTTAATAAGGGAGACTTTGAGCCCTTCTGAAACTACTTAATCAAGGTATGTAGTTGGGATGCGAGCCCTCTTTAGGCGTATAGATAAAGAGGGCTCGCATCCCAACTACGTACCTAATTTATCTGATGACAATAAAACCACACTGCTTTTTAAGGGGGCGCCAGGCCGATCGGCGGGCCTAAGCCTCAGAGAGTAAAACGTTACTACCTGAGACCTTAAGTTGACACCAATTGATGGCGCTTCGTCGATCGCAAGCAAGCAATAACAGAAGGTTTTAAGGTATTGTTTCTAGATATTTAGTTTTCCACAGACCGTCAGGTGGCGATCGGCACAAGTCCTGCGATGGTAGTTTGAGGTTAATAATTTGAGATTTTGAATATCTGTGTCCGCCTCCAAAAATCGGGACGGCTAGAGATACCTCATCAATCTAAAATCTAAAATCTAAAATCTAAAATCGAGTAGGGCTTCGACAAATTCGTAACTAGAAAACGGGCGCAAATCTTCGATGCTTTCCCCCACTCCAATAAACCGGATTGGCAGACCTAGCTGCTGCACTACTGCTAGGGCAACACCACCTTTAGCAGAACCGTCAAGTTTTGTCAATACTACTCCGCTTAATTTTGCCGATTCTGCGAAAACTTCTGCCTGTCGCAAACCATTTTGACCTAGGGTGGCATCCAAGACCAGTAGAGATTCTACGGTAGCGCCTGGGGCTTTTTTGTCTACAATGCGACGGATTTTACTTAATTCGTCCATCAGATTTTTTTTGTTTTGCAGGCGGCCTGCGGTGTCTACGATCAACAATTCTGTGCCTCGGGCGCTGGCGGCGGCGATCGCATCAAACACGACAGCAGCCGGATCGGTATTTTTCCCTGGATTGGCAATAATTTCCACGCCGCTGCGGGAACCCCAAACTTTGACTTGTTCGACGGCGGCGGCGCGGAAAGTGTCGGCAGCGGCAATCAGGGTTTTGTAGCCGGATTTTTGGGCGATGTGGGCTAGTTTGCCGATCGTCGTAGTTTTGCCCGCACCGTTGACTCCTACAATTAACCAGATGTTGAAGGTGTCTTTTTCTGGGGCAAATGTCAGGCTGTAGGCGGGATTGCCGGCGGCGGTTTCGGCTGTCGGAGCGTCGAGAATGTCGCGCAGGATGCTTTTGAGAAAGGCTAGAGCCTGTTCTGGCGGCAAGACTTCTTGTTTGAGTCTTTCTTGGAGGCGGTTGATAATGATGTCGGTGGCGGCGACTCCGACATCGGCTTGTAGGAGCAAAGTCTCAATTTCGGCTACCGCGTCTTGATTGAGCGGGCCTTGACCGACGATCGCCTTTAGTCGATTAATTAAGCTGCGGCGAGTTCTTTCCAAACCTTTCCGCAGTTTTTGCAGCCAACTGATTTCCTCGACGGATACTTGATCTGGCCGGCGCCCTTGACTGGCTAGGATTTCAGATGACCAGAGGAAGCCTTCGTCAAAGGCAAAACCGGGAATTTCTTCGATTATTGCGGCTCTTTCGGCGGCGTTGGCGATGACTTCTGGTTCCTCAAGGGCGGTTTCCTTGAGGCGTTCGATGCGATCCATGCGATCGGCCCCAGCTCGGGCCCAAAACGGCAGGGCTTCGGCTGTAGAGTCCTCAGATGCGATCGATTCTGTGTCTGCAAGCTCAGTTGCAGGTTGGGCAATTGCTATATTTTCTGCTGTAACTTCTAATTTTTGAGTAACAGGTTGAGGCGCGATCGACTCGGATGATGGTGGCAGAGGTTCGGGAATCTCTACTGGGATGGCTGCATCTGGTTCTTGACCATCGGTACTTTCATTCTGCGGTGGTGGTGCAATTTCTGAAACTTCTGCAACAGTTGGTGCGGCTTCTGCAACTTCTGCAACTTCTGTTTCGGCTGCTGGAACTTCCGCCGATGCTGTCTGGGCAACTTCTGTTTCAGGTTTTTGCTGTTTTTGAATATTTTTGTAAGCAGCTTTGGCCCAATTGAGATAATCCTCAGCTACAGCGGGGGAAGTTTCCTCAACTGCTGCATCTGTTTGAGGCTCAACCGATGCGGATTTTGCCGCCTCATCTTGGGGCTGTTCGGGGGGAGTTTCTGGTTCAGAAGATCCGCTTTCGCTGTACTGGCGACGAAACCAATTAAATACCATAGAAGTAAATGGGGAATAGAGAATAGTTATTAGTCATTTAGCCATCAGTCCTTAGTGTAGAGCGGATTGCGGATTGCGGATTGCCAATAACCAATGACCAATAACCAATGACCAATGACCAATGACCAATGACCAATGACCAATGACCAATGACCAATGACTACTGACTACTGACCAATGACCAATGACCAATGACCAATGACCAATGACCAATGACCAATGACCAATGACTACTGACTACTGACTTACAACTTCTGCATTGATTTTATCGACGACTCGGCGGAGGACTCCGTTGATGAACCGATGTCCTTCGTCGCCGCTGTAGCGTTTTGCCAGTTGGACGGCTTCGTTGACGCTGACTTGTTCGGGTAAGCCGAGATAGAGGATTTCGGCGATCGCGATTCTCATGATATCTCGATCGATCCTGGGCAGGCGATCGATTTGCCAGTCTACCAGGGCTTCCGAGAGCAATTCGTCAATTTGAACGCGGTTGGCGCTGACTTTGGTCAGGATTTGCAAAGCATAGGTGCGGACATCTTGCTGGTTGGCAAGCTGAAGCAGTTCTGGAAACTCCATCGATGAACCGAGACGGTTGATGGCGGTTTGGGTGAGTTCGAGTGCTTCGCGCACCATCGCTCTAGCACTTTGTATATCAGCGGCGCGGATTTCGCTAGCCAGGAGTTTGTCGCTACCCCGCTGTACTTCCGAAGCTGCTGCTTCTAGGGATTCTTGAACTTCTGTCGTCAGAGTGCGGATGGCTGCGAGGAGAACATCTTGCAGTTTCTTGGCTTCTAAGAGTTCTGGATTAGTCGGCAGTTGGCTGATGCCGAGGAGTGCGAGTTCGCGTGAGGTTTCGCGTGCTTTTTTCATATTTTTTAGATAGAAATTGGGAGTTTAGGAATTTCAGAATTGTTGAGATTGCTAAGCGCTGGTTCAGAGCATAGACTTGGACTTTAGCAGAAAAACTCCCAAAAAAACCTGCCCTCAGTAACGATTGTTTCTGGGCAGGTTTTAGATACCTAGGATCAATTATTATTGGGAAAATTTACTGGCTAGAAACCCGGTTTCTTAGGAGCGTCCCACGGAGGCTGCCCACCCGTTATGGATGAAAGAAACTCTTTCTCCCCCTCTCCCCCCTCTCCCCCTCTCCCCATCGAGTTTCTTAGGAGATACTTCGCTTTGAAACCCAAGATGTATCAGAGAAACCCGGTTTCTGAGTGTAGGCTTTCTGCGCTTCCAGTTGGTTCAATATACGTGAGTTGCAAAAATAATTCGGACGGGCTAGAAGCCCATCCCACAATTTTTTTGTTTTGTGGGATGGGCTTCTAGCCCGTCCGAAAATTTGATTAAAAGATTAAAAGGACTTTTACAGCCTTGTCTAATCTTCTTCGACTGGTACAGGCTGGTATCTTGATTCGGATAGCAAGGGTTCGAGTGTTTTGCCGGGGGGGTTGTCGGCGGTGACCGCAACTGAGTTGCTGGGGTTGACGATGCCGCCGGAGATCACCACTTTAAAGGCATCTTCGATCGACATTGACAAATTAACGACATCTGCTTCCGGGACTATAGCGTACCATCCGGTGGTGGGGTTGGGAGTGGTGGGGATGAAAATGCCGATCGGGCTTTCGCCGGACAAATGAGACGGAATGTCGTTACTCTCGATCGTACCGGTCACAAATGCCAAAGTCCAGATTCCCCGCCGGGGATACTCTACCAACACCACCCGGCGAAATTTATCATTAGATTTGAGGATAGTTCCCAGCAGTTGTTTCAAGGTTTTGTAAACCGAACCCGCTAGGGGAATTGCCTGTAACAGGCGTTCGCCAAAGTCTAGCAGCCACTTCCCGAAGATGTTGCGGGCCATCAAACCAATGACTAAAATGCTCAGCAGGGGTACAGCCAGCCCTACTAACAGATTTAGCAGGTTGACCAAAATCGGGTGGAGTCCGTCAAAAGGATTAATCTGCTTGGGAATTTTGGTAAGAAAATTGATTACCCAACTGGCGACGGTAATTGTCAGCCAGATGGTGGTAGCTAAAGGTATCACTACCAGCAGACCTGCGATCAGGTCATTTTTTAAGTCTTGTTTGATGCGTTGGAGCACGGCGGTTCAAATCTCCTCGTAACTGGTTGCAATCACCTGATAAACCTGAGAATAAAGCAACTGCACGGGCTTTACTGGAATTGACCATTTTGGATCGTCTTCTCTGCTGCCAAACCCTACGCTTGCCGAGCGCGGAAGAGTTAGGGATCGGCGGTGCTGTATCTATATTTTAAAGAATTATTGCAGGCAAAGCGCCTGATTTTAATATATGCGGGCTGTGCAACAGCTCACCCTATTGTATATTTTAAGACATTTTAGCTCGGAATCAACCAATCAGATCGCTGTGTTGAGGTGGCCGGAGTCGGGGTGTTTCCTGTAGAGGGCTTTTGGGCTGCTTCCACAATTGATAAATTTTTAGGATGAGGCGGGCTAGAACAATGCCAGTGGCGATCGTACCGCGATCGCGCCCACTCCCATCGGACAATCTATTTTTTGAGAACTTGACAGAACTGCGATCGAGAAAGGTGAGAGACTTTAGATTAAATGTTTCTCAAATGCCAGCTACTTCTTAAACTATTTGACTCCCCTAAAAAATGGATGCCGTGCCACGTAGACTCCTGATTGGAAGGTCAAAAAAATTACACCAAAGTTCATAATCCCAAATTCAATTCTGCGAGTAAATCTCCAATCTCAAATCTCAAACTGGTTGACTATTCTTTGAAAAACCGTAAAATATAGTCAAATTTATCTGCGATCGCGGGAATCTCGCCAATAATAGCTTATGTTGAATACAGCCGGACTGTTTGAAGCAAAACCTCTTCAGGGAAATATTGCGGGTGTTTCAGCAGAAATACCAGACTTATTTGGCAGTAAGTTCGTTAGCGAAGCCCTCGTAGAGGATCGCCTAAATCGATCGACCCAAATTGCGATCGGGGATACTAATGTTTTATTTGATACCAGATCCGATTTAACTCAAACATCCGATTTGGTTGCCGGTGCGACTGGTAGTGCGATCCTCTACGAGGGCTTCGCTAACGACCTTTTTGACCAAATCACCGACTTCCGGCTCCCGCACTCACCAGACGACAATCTTAAAGTCGATCGCAGTCTAACATCCCAGACCGATATCTCCACTCCACTTCACAGAGACGAACTTACAGGCATGGATTTTGCTATCGGTGATACTGGTATAGTTCCAGAGCGATCGCAATCCCGAACTGCTGCGCTATTACCTTCAGAAAAATGGGCTTTCAATTTCCCAGATTATACCATCGACCACCAAGGTTTAAACACCCTCAATATCAAAATTGGTTACGGCTTAAAACCCGGAATCACCAAAAATGAATATCCCGATTTTGTGCCAATCTACAAAAGTATTGATAACTTCCTAGTTAACTATCCCAACGAAACGGACACCTGGGAAAATATCAACAAAAATCTCAGTCAAAAAGTGCTAGACGAAAATCCGGCACTGACCGATGTTACCATCCAACTCGAAGTTTTGCCAACGAACAGATTGCCCTACGAACGAGCAACTACAGTTTTCCGCAGTCGTGCCGGTCAACCAAAAGAAAATGGCAACTTTTCCTTGAAAAACTACGCAATTAATCACCAAGGATTGAACAAGCTCAATCTCGATGTTGATTACCAGTACAAACCGGGGATTCCCCCAAACGAATATCCCGATTCCCTGTCAATTCTCAAGAGCATTGATAACTTTTTAAGCAAGTATCCCAATGAGACAGATTTCTGGGAAATTGTCAACAAAAAATTAACTCAAAATATCCTCAACGAAAATTCTAGCTTGGCAGCAATTAAGATCGACTTGAACGTTTTGCCAAGCCAAACATTACCCTATAACCGCACCAGCAAAGTTACTCGCACTCAACCAAGCAATCCTCAAGGAACTTTCCTAGTTGGCAATACCAGAGGCAATAATGTACTGCGGTTTGACGGCAGTACGGGCAATCTTCTAAGCGAATTTATCCCAGCGGGCAGCGGCGGTTTGTCTAGTCCAGATACAATTCTTTTTGGCCCAGATGGCAACGGCGACGGTAAGCCGGACATTTACATTGCCAGCGGTGACAAGCCAGGGAATTCCGGACAGCCGACAGCATCTGCCGTATTGCGATATGACGGAGTTAGTGGCAGATTTATTGATAAGTTTGTCGGCGACAATCCGAACACTACTGCTGATGAAACTGGCGGATTATCTCGTCCTTACGGTTTAGCTTTTGGTGCCGACGGTAATTTTTATGTCAGCAGTTTTTTGACCGATCAAATTCTTAGATACAACGGCAAAACAGGACAATTTATAGATGTATTTGCAACGGGCAAACAGCAAGCGGGAGGATTGAATGGGCCGAACAATTTACTGTTTGCTCCTGACGGCAATTTGTACGTGACAACGCAGGGGAGTGTTGCTCGTGATGGCAAAGCTGATTTTAGTGCAGGTTTCGCCAGCCAGGTGCTGCTTTACAACCCGCAAACTGGGCAGTCAAGTATCTTTGCTTCCCCCGATCCTTCGCCTCGGAGTCAGGGATTTGTGAGTCTTTTGGGCATGGCAATCGGGCCCGCTGACGGCGACCTTTACGTGAGCGATTTTGCTAACGATATCAGGCGCTACAATTTAAAAAGTGGGAATTTGGTCAAGGTTTTATCTACCAATTATACTGATACTTCCCCCAGTAGCAATTATGTAGGTGGTTTGGCATTTTCGCCGATCGGCAATTTGTTTGCAGTTGGCTTTGACAACCGCGCCAATGCTAACAATGTTGGTGCAGTTTTGCGGTACAATGGCAAAACTGGGGAACCGCTGCCAATATCGAGCAATCCTTTGTCGAGTAACAGTTCTATTTTTGTCCCTCCCGACAGCAAGTTACAGCGTCCGATAGGAATTGCTTTCTTTCCTTCCGATGGTAAGCTGACCGAGAAGTGGAATTTTACAGCGGCAAATTACCCAATTAACCATCAAGGGTTAAACAACCTAAATTTTGCTGTAAATTATCAGTACAAAGAGGGCATTCAAAATTATCAGTATCCCGATTATGTGCCGATTTACAAGAGCGTTGATGATTTTTTAGTTAACTATCCTAACGAAACTGATTTTTGGGAAATTGTTAACAAAAATTTGACGGAAAAAGTGCTTGCCGAAAATCCAGCAATTTCTTCGGTGACTGTTGATTTGAATGTTTTGCCGACGAACCAATTGCCTTACGATCGCAGCAGTACCGTTAGTCGCACTACAAATGGTAAATTAGGGGAAGCCTGGGATTTCAAGATTCCTAATTATTCGATCGCTCACCAGGGTTTGAATAACCTGAACATTGATGTCAAGTATCAGTACAAGCCAGGAATTACGCAGGCTGAATATCCCGACTTTGTGCCGATTTACAAAAGCATAGACAATTTTTTGGTTGATTATCCAAATGAAACGGATTTATGGGAGATTTTGAATAAGAATTTGACCGAAAAGCTGCTAGCACAAAATCCGGCTTTGGATTCGCTGGAAATTAGTATCGAGGTTTTGCCGACCAACAAATTGCCTTACGAACGAGCTAGTATTGTGTCGCTGGCTTAGCGTCTAATTCAATACGGTTAACTTAACGATTTTTGACGAATTTCACTTCGCGATTTTCTAGGCAATACAGGCATTATTTGCCAGTCGGATTGTTCTTAAGTTAAGCGTATTGGCTTCAAATTGTTTTTTTTGTGGACAATTATTGACAGGGAATACATTCCTTGCTAAGGTGATATGTAATTCAGTAGGTTGCGTAGAAACCGAGTTTTTGTGCATCCAAAACGAACGCATTTAAATTGTCTGTTGTGGTCAAAAAACAATTTTTTGAAGAAACTGAGTTTATGAATTAAAGCGAGTTTGCAAAGATCTATCTTGGGATAGATGAGTATGTTTCAGGCAGTTGCTATAAAACAGTGCGGGCCTTAGGTGGGTCAAAAACCCGGTTTCTGGGTTAAGGTCGATCGCTCAAAGGATTTGAAATTTGAGATTTGAGATGGGTCATGACTTATTCTGTATGGGTTTGCAGCTTGGCTAAAGTTGCATTGTTTTTTTAAACAGGTATCACAGATTTTGGGTAGAAATCGGGTTCTTCTGTGTTCAGAACTCAGAAAGATAGTTGTTTTGCGATCGGAACTCAGGATGCAGTCGCTTTCCTGGCGCAGAGGTTCCAGCAGTAAGCTGAGCATTTTTTTATCTTTTCTTTAGAATGGCGATGGAAATTAGGTAAATAATGGAAGTATTCAAGGATTTTTGATTGCATTTTTCTGTAAAATATATTAAGGAATTTTTGTGAAAACGCTCAATATCCTCTTGGTAGAGGACAGTCCCCTAGATGCCGAGCTGATTGAGGCATATCTCATGGATGGCGGTCTAGACTTTTCTTTGCTGTGCGTGGAAACTCGGGAAGATTTTGCCGTAGCGCTGGAAAAACACTGTGTTGATATTATTTTGGCAGACTATATGCTGCCTTGTTTTAACGGGATAGCAGCGCTGGAAATGGCCCGCGCTACTTGTCCGGGAGTGCCGTTTATTTTTGTGTCGGCTACTTTGGGTGAGGAAGTGGCAATTGAGACTTTGAAAAGCGGGGCTACAGACTATGTTCTCAAACGGCGTTTGACGCGGTTGGTGCCGTCGATCGAGCGGGCCCTGCGGGAAGTTAAAGAACGGCTCGATCGCAAAGCAGCTCAAGCACAGCGCCAAGAAAGCGAAGCCAGGTTTCGGATGATGGCAGATACCGCGCCGGTGATGATTTGGATGTCGGATATCGATCGACTTGGCGATTACTTTAACAAAGTTTGGTTGGAGTTTACCGGTAAAACTTTGGCGCAAGAAATCGGCATCGGTTGGATGGAAAGCTTGCATCCTGACGACTTGCCAAAATATATGGATGTTTACCGGAGAGCCTTCGACGCCCGCAGCGAGTACCGGATCGAGTACCGCTTGAGGCGCTATGACGGGGAGTACCGCTGGGTTGTGAGTACAGGGGTACCCCTGTACAGACCCGATCGCACTTTTGCCGGTTACATCGGTTCTTGCATCGATATTAGCGATCGCCAACAGGCAGAACAAGAACGTGTTATGGCTTTGTCCCGGGAACAAGCAGCTCGCAAACAAGCAGAACAAACAGCTCAAGCGCTACTATCGGCAAACGCTCGAATTACTAACATTCTCGAAAGCATTACCGACGCTTTTGTCGCCTTCGATTCAAACTGGAAATTCACCTATATTAACCACAAAGGTCAAGAGATTTTTGGCAACTTACAAGCAGAACTGATCGGGAAAAATATTTGGGAAATATATCCCTGGGCCGTGGATTTACCGTCTTACAAAATCGCCACCAAAGCATTAGCAGACAAGGTAACAGTCGAATATGAAGAATTCGTGCCGTTATGGAATAAGTGGTTGAAAGTGCGTTTTTATCCTTCCGATTCTGGTTGCTCGGCTTACATCCAAGATGTGAGCGATCGCAAGCAATCAGAAGCAGCACTCAAAGCTAGTCAAGAAAAGCTGAGAATGTTGGCAGAATCTAACTTGATCGGAATTCTCTTCGGCGATGTTGACGGCGGTATCAGTGAGGCTAACGACGAATTTTTGCGCCTCGTTGGCTACACGCGGGAACAGTTGCAGCGCGGGGAACTCCGCTGGATTGACATTACACCGCCGGAGTACCTACCGCTGGACGAAATCGGCATCGCAGAGGCAAAGGCCGAGGGCGTTTGTAGTCCCTACGAAAAGGAATACATTCGGCCCGATGGCAGCCGGATTCCGGTGTTGGTGGGGTATATTTTGTTGGGGGAAAAGCGGCAAGAATCAGTGGCTTTTATTCTCGATTTGACGGTTCGCAAGGAGTTGGAAAAAGAACTGCACGATCGAGCTGAGGAATTGGCGCGGGCGAACCGGATTAAAGATGAGTTTCTGGGAACTTTGTCCCACGAATTGCGGACGCCGTTGAATGCGATGCTGGGATGGGCGCAACTGCTGCGCCACCGCAAGTTTGATGAAAAAACGACTGTTAAGGCTCTGGAAACGATCGACCGCAATACGCGATCGCTGGGGACGCTAATTGAGGATTTGTTGGACGTGTCGCAGATTATGACTGGCCAACTGTCGCTGAATTTGCGGTGGGTAGATTTGATTTCGACTGTTGAAGGTGCGATCGATACTCTCGCTCCGGCGATTGGGGCAAAAAATATTGAAATTGTGACGGATTTCGACCAAACTGCGGGGCGGATGTTTGGCGATTCCGGCCGCTTGCAGCAGGTGGCGTGGAATTTGCTGTCGAATGCGATTAAGTTTACTCCTGACGGAGGACAGGTGAGGGTGGCGCTGCACAAGGTGGAGAGGACGAGTATGCCCGGACAATCCGCCTGTTGTGAAAATTTGTCACCGCCTAGTGTGGAAATTGAAGTCAGCGACACGGGACAAGGGATTCCAGGAGAGTTTTTGCCGCACGTTTTTGAGCGTTTCAGCCAAGCTGATACCTCTACAACGCGATCGTACAACGGATTGGGTCTAGGTTTGGCTCTCGTGCGCCATTTTGTGGAAATGCACGGGGGAACAGTGCAAGTAGAATCGGCTGGCCAAGGACAAGGAGCGAGCTTTTTCGTGAGATTGCCAATTAAACAGCAAGAGGGCGACAGCGGATTTTCTGTTACCGGGGCTGGGGAGTTTGTGGTTCGAGAAACCCCGGCCAGATCCCCTATAGATCCGTCTTTTGTTAGCAGCAACCTTTCGGGAGTGCGGGTGTTGGTGGTTGATGGCGACGGGGATTCCTTGGATTTTGCGCGTACAGTGCTCGAAGATTGCGGAGCTGAGGTGGAGACTGCTGTCTCGGGAATGGAAGCCTTGGAAGCGATTTCTAGGCTGAATCCGGATGTGTTGGCGATCGATCTCGGCATACAAACCGCTGAAGGAGAGGCTCTGCTGCCGCAAGTGCGAGAGCAAATGGGGGACAGGGAAATTCCGGCGGTGGCTTTCACAGCTTACGGTAGGCTGGAGGAACGGGTGCGGGCGCTGCGACAGGGTTTTCAAATTCACCTACCCAAGCCTCTCGATCCTGCTGAGTTGGTGGCGGTGGTGGCAAGTTTGGTGTCGCGGGCGATCGATTTTTGATGGGAGCATCTCAGTTTTGCATCTGTAGTGCTGTCCCCGCTCGCGTGCTGATATAGCACGCGAGCGGGGACGCTCGCACTGTAAAAAAAATGTTTTTTGCAAAAATGAGATGCTCCCTTTTTGATTGACTCGGCAAGGATGGAAATCCTCACGACTAATCAATTTTCTTGGATAGGAGCGATCGCAAATTCATTATATAACGACCAATTACCAATTACCAATTACCAATTACCAATTACCAATTACCAATTACCAATTACCAATTACCAATTACCAATTACCAATTACCAATTACCAATTCCAATTACCAATTACCAATTACCAATTACCAATTACCAATTACCAATTACCAATTACCCAACCGTTAATCGCTCAATCCCCTTCGGCAATTTGCTTTAAAACCCACTTGTTTATGCCTTCAGGGGAAATAACATAGCGATAGTAAGTAGAGCCTCGAATAATTACTTGGATTTTTTTCGGACTGATTTTTTCGCTCTCAATAGTTAGGCATCCGTGGCCTGTTTCTTGCCAAGTCTGCATCAGCAAGGTCTCGATTTTGGCAAATAGACTGTTGATTGAAGTTTCCGTGCTATCTGGTTCTCTTGACATATTACATAAGTTGAGATACAAGTTGACAGACTCTCTCGCCACTAGGACGCGAGCCTCTCTATTTGAGCTATCGGCGCAACTTGTTCTTTTTTATGCAAATCCCGTATACTTTTTACAAAACTTTACACAACTGGCGATCGCGCCTGATTATATATATTCCGGTAAAATAACCGTTATCACTTTCGATCGTTCGGACTGAACTCCTCTCTTGTTTGATGAGGACTTCAGTCTGAAAGATCGAACAAATTTAATTGCGATCGTTCCAAACCGGTTTTCCACCTCAGCTAGGTAACAGTAATCATTAATAAATTACTATTACACCTCATTTGTCAAGCCCCAAAAGTTATATATTTAATTGAAGTAAAAGTATTTTTTTGATAGTGAGGTGAACAAACCATCGCCTCAAATATCAAGCTCATCAACTGGGTGCGAGCTTTTAAAAGTACCGTGCCGGGGTAAATGCTTCTGAGACTCCCGTCTTTCCCACCGTGCAAGGATTTTTTTTCAATCTGTGATTTTTCCGCGCTCTCCGGTTCCAACTATCTACTAGATACCAATTGCACCCGGCCAGCATCCATTTCATCCATTAATAACTCTAAAGCCTCATAATCAATATCCGAGATGTAGCCCAAACGGGTGAGCTCGTTGTTGATTTCGTTTTCAATGTCAGGCGTCAACTGCTTAATGTAGAGGGCTTTTTCTACAAGTTGACGAATAGCATGAGTTGCTTGCATAGTATATCGGAGAACTCCGTACAGTATTATTGTCATCTTAACAGTCGATGGAGTGAGTGATCCAAATCAGAACTAACCAGTGATTTCAATTACATTGCTCAGTTTAACCTAACAGCTAGGATAAGGTCGATCGCAATCTTTACGATTGCCAACACTAAACCTCGTCGCACAAATAAAAAATAGTATAGTAGCTTACCTTTACTCCGTAAATCTTGCACAAACTTTTATAAAAAAGACTAAATAAATAAAGATTCAGTAAACTACTCAAAACTACCGATCGGTTTTCCTCAGGTAGGGTTACGCTCGTAGGTGTCAAGTAGGTTTAGGCTTACCTCCGTCCAGTACGGTAGTTGAAAATACGTAGCAACCATAGGTTTGATATATGCAGACACTTCTTGCCCATAAACCACTTAGGGTGATTCGACCCCTAGACCACCTAAATGCAGCCACAGCCGGAGAATTCACAGAGCAACTAACCACAACAATTTCAGCCCCTGGAGTAGTAGCGGTACTCGTAGATGTTGGCGCAGTAACATTTATTGACAGCGCGGGTTTGATGGCATTGATTTCCGGCCTCAAGCAGGCGAAAAAAATGGGACGCAGGTTTAGTCTGTGTTCAGTTACCGCCGGAATTAGAATGATTCTGGAACTCAGCCAACTCGATCGAGTTTTTGAGATATTTGAAAATGTCGAAAGCTTTGAAGCAGCAAACTCTTGTCTTGTGTAAACAAGCACTTCTAGAATCTACTCACCAGTGAAAACAAGTAAGCAAACACAGCAACTTGAGTTAAAGGGCTCCAAAGAGATAGGACTGCCGTTGGCGTATTGGCAGATTTTAAGGTAGGCTGCTTAAGAGTCGCAAATATGAGAGCGAGTCGAGCCGTGGCAGTAAAAATCGAAGAATTACTTACAGCAGAAATCAATCAGCCTGCTCGTTATCTAGGAAACGAGTTGGGGGCTGTACGCAAGCCTTGGGATGGGGCGTCTGTACGCTGGGTGCTCACATATCCAGAAGTGTATGAAGTTGGTGCTTCCAATCTGGGACACATCATCCTTTACAATATTTTGAATGCCTTGCCGAGACAGTTGTGCGATCGAGCTTATTTGCCCGCACCAGACTTAGCAGCAAAACTGCGATCCTCTCCGAGGGCTGCGCTAACGACCAAAACTCCCCTGTTTGCTGTAGAATCTAGGCGATCGCTCACAGAATTTGATATTCTCGGCTTCAGCCTCAGCTACGAACTCGGAGCAACAAACATTCTGGAAATGCTGGATTTAGCCGGCATTCCCCTAACTTGGAAAGAAAGAGCGACAAATGCCCAAAATGGCGGCGATTTGCCGCTAATTTTTGCTGGCGGACAAACCGCAACCTCCAATCCCGAACCCTACGCTGACTTTTTTGACTTCATCGCTTTGGGAGATGGAGAAGAATTGCTGCCAGAAATTGGCTTGATTTTGGCAGAAGGCAAAACTAATAATTTGAGCCGAGAAGCACTATTGCTGGATTTAGCGCAAATTCCCGGCGTTTACGTGCCCCAATTCTACGATATGGCGGCAGATGGTTCTGTTCATCCCAACCGCCCGCAAGTCCCAGAAAAAATTCTGCGCCGCGTAGCAACTCCCATACCAGCTTATTCGATCGGGCTAGTACCCTACGTCGAGACAGTACACGACAGACTGACAGTCGAAATCCGCCGGGGATGCACCCGCGGCTGTCGCTTCTGTCAGCCGGGAATGCTGACTCGCCCCGCCCGCGATGTGGAACCGCAGCAAGTCGTAGAGGCGATAGAAGAAGGAATGAAAGCCACCGGGCACAGCGAGTTTTCCCTGCTTTCCCTGAGTTGTTCCGACTATCTAGCACTTCCGGCTGTGGGGATGGAAATCAAAAACCGCCTCAAAGACAAAAATATCTCTCTGTCTTTACCCAGTCAGCGGGTTGACAGATTTGACGATAATATTGCCGACATTCTCGGCGGCACGCGGCAAAGCGGTTTGACTTTTGCCCCGGAAGCCGGCACGCAGCGGATGCGCGACATCGTTAACAAAGGTTTGACAAACGAAGAATTGTTGCGGGGTGTCAAAACTGCGGTCGATCGCGGTTGGGATAAAATCAAGCTGTATTTTATGATCGGTTTGCCCGGAGAAACCGATTTTGATGTTCTGGGAATCGCCGAAACAGTCCGCTGGCTGCAAAGGGAATGCAGGCTTAATGGCAGGCGGCCACTGAATTTTAACTTGACAATTTCTAATTTTACGCCTAAGCCTCACACTCCTTTTCAGTGGCATTCGGTTTCTACTGCCGAGTTTTCACGCAAGCAAAAATTGCTGAAGGGTGAATTCAAAGCGATGAGAAATATCAAGGTGAATTATACCGATGTGCGGATTTCGGCAATGGAGGATTTTGTCGGTAGGGGCGATCGACGTTTGGGTGCTGTAGTCCGCCGGGCTTGGGAACTGGGCGCCGGTATGGATGCTTGGTGGGAAAACTTGGATACAGCATACAAGGCTTGGACAAGGGCGATCGATGAATCCGGCCTTACCTGGAAATACCGTCAAGTTGAAAGCGGCGAATGGAATCTTTTTCAGAAGGAAGAGGAGAAGGAAGAAGGAAGTTCGGCAACGGATTCTGTAACGGATGTAACGGATGTAACGGATGTAAGTCGTCCGAGGGAAGTCGTCCGAGGGAAGTCGGAAGATTTTCCCGCATCTCCCCCTCTCCCCCTCTCTCCCTCCCCCCCTCTCCCCCTCTTTCTCGATCGACCTTTACCTTGGGATCACTTAGACACGGGAATCGATAAAAACTGGCTGAAACTTGACTTGCAAAAGGCTTTAGAAGCAGCGACGGTTCCCGATTGTTCCTTTGAAGGGTGTTCCCGCTGCGGGGTTTGCGGCACAGATTTCGGACACAATGTGGTTGTAGATGCCCTGCCAATTCCAGATTTTGCTGGGGAATTTGTACCGAATACAGAACGGAAACAGCGTTTTCGGGTTTGGTTTGGGAAGGTGGGCGATATGGCTTTGGTTGGTCATTTGGATTTGCTGCGATTGTTCGATCGAGTTGTCCGCCGGGCCGATTTACCGATTTCGTTTACTGGCGGCTTCCACCCAAATCCTCGGATTTCTGTGGCAAATGCTCTGCCTCTGGGCGTTACCAGCACTGGGGAAATTGCTGATTTTGAACTCACTGAGTCGATCGATCTTGAGATTTTCCGGGCAAAATTGGCCGCGACTCTGCCGGAAAATATCCCGATTTACAAGGTTGAGTCGATCGACCTCAAAGCTCCTTCTGCCAGTCAATTGTTAGAAGCAGCGGAGTACGTAATTACTGTGGCTGCAACAGGCTTGTTGACGGAAAATGGCGAATCTGACCAGGATAATTCTACTGCTGTCTCCGTCGCAGATACTGCCAATTGGGAAGCTTGGGTGAAGGCGATCGCCGAAACAGAGGCTTTTTGGCGGGTGCACACTACTAAGTCGGGAAAGACTCGCGATGTCAATTTGCGCGATCGGCTGCACAAACTAGAACTTGTGCAGCAATCCGAAGGTACAGCCGTCTTGCGCTATACCGGCAGTTGTCGCAGCGACGGCAACCTGCTCAAGCCCGAACACCTTGTTTTCATGCTCGAACAAGTCAGCCAGCAGGAAATTCAGCTTTTGCAGGTTCAGCGCAGTCAGCTAATCTTGGGTTATGGTTAAAATAGGGAAGCTGTGGTGAAATATTTCACCTTCGGCTCTCGATCGGGATGTGTCGTGTCAAGCTATAATTGCTTGTTATGGAAGCCGCAGCGGCTTGAGCGCTTTTGTCGCTCGTCGCTAAGAGCCAACCAGCAACGCGGGCTGGGTGCAAATTGCTTCTGTTCAAGACTTCAAGCCTTTTTGTACATTCACGGGCTAAATCTAGCGCTAAACCCGCAGGAGCGGAGCATGAACCAAATTGATCGATTAATTTCGATCGATCGAGTGGTTGTCGATCGTCGGCTTAGTCAAAAATCTCATGGTTCAAGCCGAGCCAGCGGGTATTCAACAATAGATGTTTTTGACCTCGATCGAAAACGGATACAAGCCCGGACTTAATTCGTGGAGATCCCAAAATTTTAGACCAAGGTTCAAGTTCCCAGATTCATCTGCGCTTGTAAATCTAAAATCTAAAATTATTCAATCTAAAATCGACTGACAAGGTTTTAGGGTTGGCAGGGGCGGAAGTTCCAGTCGAATGCCAAGAATAGAGTCTGTTGAGTGTGATCGCGCAAGAATTCAATAAAAGTCCTTACGCTTTCACCAGAAAACGAGCCCGGCGTGCCCCTGGCTTTAGACACGGGGAGGAAGTCGGTAGCGGTTTCAACCGCCTTCAATATTCCTTTACACAAGTGATTGGAGTCTTATTCTATAATTGAGTTAGCAAGTAAAACAACCATCTACGTGTTGAAACACTCTAGTATCGGAGAAATCCCGGCACAGTGAGCCACCACACTCCTCAAGGAGTAGTAAGCCTGTATAACTGACAAGTAATGGCAGAGTGTGAAGCGTACCTATCTGGCGTTGTGATGGTCTATGAAAACAAGCACAATTTCAAAGTAAGCGCAATTGCAACATCTTTTATAAAGGTAGTTGTTTTGAGCGTCTAGAGGTGATTTGATAGCACCTTTGAGAGTTTTCGGATTCATTCAAGAATCCCCGTGGCTTAAGCCCTGGGGAGTATCAATCCTACTTACTTTCGCTCAAAACCAGCCCTCAACCACCACGCAAGCGGAGTTATCAGTTCGTAATGTTCAGTTGTGTGTTCAGTTGTGTGTTAAGAAATTGGTGAGAGTGGCGCTGAATTTATTCGCTGAGTTCAAAGGAAGAGTTGCAACTGTTGAATTTTGAAGTATTGAGGAAAGCAATTCTCAACTTAAAACTCAATATTGCTAACTCGATAAAAGCCTCCTTATTTCTATCTCTCAGATTTATCTGCTGAGCATAACTCATAACTCTCGATCGGTCGGGTTTAACTACTTTTTTATCTGTAACAGTGAAGAGTTAACAGTTAACAGTGAAGAGTTAAATTTCCTTCAACCCTGCACCAACTGACAGCTAATAACTCTTTAAGCTACTACTAATTACAGTTAAAGTCAGAGGCACTTTTCAGCGTTAGTGTCTCTAACTTGCTGACAGTTTTTTGAGGAAATTGAATGACAAAGCAGATAGTTATAGCAGAGCAGCATCGCATTGCTGCCGTCTTTTCAGAAGATCAAATCCAAGAACTCGTGGTAGCCACAGGCAGCCATCAAGTCAGTGACATTTACTTGGGAATTGTCGAAAATGTACTTCCTGGGATAGATGCGGCCTTCGTCAATATTGGCGACCCAGAACGCAACGGGTTCATGCACGTCACAGACCTCGGCCCACTGCGGCTCAAGCGATCGGCAGGAGCAATTACAGAACTCCTCACCCCCCAGCAAAAAGTGCTGGTACAGGTGATGAAAGAACCGACGGGCAGCAAAGGCCCCCGGCTGACAGGCAACATTACCCTGCCCGGGCGTTATTTGGTACTGATGCCCTACGGCAGGGGAGTCAATCTGTCCCGGAGAATCAAGTCGGAAGCCGAGCGCAACCGCCTCAGAGCCCTGGCTATTTTGGTGAAACCGGCCGGGATGGGGCTGCTGGTAAGAACCGAAGCCGAAGGCATGACCGAAGAAGCCATCATGGAAGATTTGGAAGTGCTGCAAAAGCAGTGGGAAGCTGTTCAACTTGAAGGCGGTTCTACCCGGGCGCCGGCACTGCTCAACCGCGATGACGATTTTATCCAGCGGGTATTGCGGGATATGTTCAGCGGTGACGTGAACCGGATTGTCGTGGACTCGCAAAATGGGATTAAGCGGGTGAAGCAGCAGTTGATGAGCTGGAACGGCGGTAAACTTCCTGCGGGAGTTTTGATCGACCACCACCGAGAGCGCGCCTCGATTTTAGAATTTTTCCGCGTCAACGCTGCGATTCGAGAAGCTCTCAGACCAAGGGTAGATTTACCTTCTGGCGGTTATGTGATTATCGAGCCGACAGAAGCGCTGACGGTAATTGATGTCAACTCTGGCTCGTTTACTCGATCGGCAACGGCTCGCGAAACTGTACTCTGGACAAATTGCGAAGCAGCCACGGAAATTGCTAGACAACTACGACTTCGCAATATTGCCGGAGTGATTATTGTTGACTTTATCGACATGGAATCCCGCCGCGATCAGTTGCAGGTGCTGGAACATTTCAATAAAGCTCTCAAAGCTGACAAATCTCGACCCCAAATAGCTCAACTGTCCGAATTAGGACTGGTAGAACTCACCCGCAAACGCCAAGGTCAAAATATTTACGAGTTATTCGGCCACAGTTGCCCTACTTGCAGTGGGTTGGGTCATCTGGTACAACTCCCGGGCGAAGAGGACTTCGGCGCAGCGGTGCGGGAAGCAGCCGATCGCACTGTGACTTCCTCCAACCGGGTGATGTTGAACTTGCCAGAAGGATTGGAACGCCGCAGCTTGGCGCCTGTAGCTGCTGCAACTGCTGCACCAGTGCGAGAAGAACGTTCCCCCGAACTCGCTCGGGCTGCTTGGGAACCTCAGAGCGAAAGTTTGGATTTTGTTGAGACTGGCGGCAACGCCTCAGCTTTGGACTTGCTCAACCATCCCAGCTATCAGGATTTGGGCAACGGAACCAGACGGCGGCGGCGCCGCCGGATTGGTGAAGAGCCTTTTGCCGTCGTCCCGGTGGAAGAGGAACCGGTACGTAGCAAGTTGCGGCTGCCGAATACTTCGAGTGCGCCCGTCGCAGATACCCGCTCTGAGTATCTGGTGGTGACTCCCCCCGGCATCCGGGCAGCTTCTGAGGGCTTCGGGCTAGTGAATATGGCAACTGTTGGCAGGCGCGAGGAATTCGATCGCGTGCGGCCAACTAAGTCTGAGCTGCTGAAGCCGATGGTGGAGCCTCCGGAGGTGATTTCGGTGGAAATGACGCCAGAAGAGCAGGATGTTTATGCTCTGATGGGGGTTTCTCCTTTGGTGCTAACGGATCGCAGCGTCAAAAATCCTAAAAATGCGATCGTTTCGGTGACACTCCCCGGAGCTGGGCCGAATAAGCCGCCTTTTGAGCAGCTCGAATTTGAATTTGAAGCGCCTGCGCCAGCACCCCATGTTGAGGAACAAAATTATTATTCAGAAATGTCGGTTGCCCTGCCGGTATTTGCTGAGGATGACGATGACGATGATGCTGATGATGAGGCTGAAATTTACGGCGCAAGTTCGATCGACGAAATCGATGATTTTGAGCCGATGGAGGAAGCCGACGATGTGATGGCTTTCTCGAATCAGCCGAATAAGCTATATGAGTCGATCGAATCCTATGAGCCGATCGAATCCTATGAGCCGATCGAATCCTATGAGCCGATCGAATCCCACGAGGCGATCGAATCGAGCGAACCCGAGGAACCTGCGATCAACCGCCGCCGCCGTCGCCGCTCCTCTGCTGTTTTGGATGAGTGATTATGAAGGAAGAAGGAAAAGGGAAGAAGGAAGAAGGAACAAAGAAGAAGGAAGAGGGAAGAAGGAAGAAGGAACAAAGAAAAAGGAACAAAGAAGAAGTAGAAATTTTTACTCTCTTCCCATCTTTCCATCTCCCAATCTCCCCCTCTCCCTCTCCCCCTCTCCCCCTTTCCCCCTCCCCCTCTTTCCCTCGGATAATTGCAGGTGTAGATGAAGTAGGAAGAGGAGCTTTGTTCGGGCCAGTGGTGGCAGCCGCCTGCATTTTGCCCGACGAAGTTCTCGAAGAATTAGTAAGTTGCGGAGTGCGCGACAGCAAACAGTTGAGTGCCGCAGCCCGGAGTCGGTTAGCAGTCAAAATCAGGGCTGTGGCGGTTGACTGTCAAATTGGTGTGGCTTCGGTGCGGGAGATCGATCGCCTGAATATTTTGCAGGCTTCTTTGTTGGCAATGAAACGGGCGATTTTGAAATTAAATGTCGCCCCAGATTTGTGTTTGGTTGACGGCAATCAAAGAATACCCAATTTGTCGATCGACCAAGAGACGATGATTAAAGGTGATTCGCGATCGATTCAGATTGCCGCTGCTAGTATTGTCGCCAAAGTTTGGCGCGACGAATTAATCCTGCGGATGGCCGTCAAGTATCCTGAATATGACTTGACAAACAACAAAGGATATGGTACTGCTAAACATAAGTTAGCTTTGGAACGTTGTGGTGTGTCTGTCTTTCACCGGGTGTCATTTAGTCCCTGTCGAAAATAGTTAAATAGCACTAAAAAACCTAATTAATTTCAGCCAGAGCATCTAAAATTTGAACAGCCAAGAATTTTGGATTAATTGTTCTGGGCGCATAAACTCTACTCTGTAAGATGTGCAATATGCACCTTACCGCTTTATCATTTTCAGCCTCCGATAGCATCTACAGAATATTGATTTAACCTCTTCACCATGACTGATAATATGTTAAAAATTCCCGGCTATCACCTCACCGAGCAAATCTATAATGGCTCTAGAACCCAGGTTTATCGAGGAGTTTCTGAGTCAAACCAAAAAGTAATTATCAAACTGTTATGGAGTGAATATCCCACTTTTAGCGAACTCATACAGTTTCGGAATCAGTACACGATCACCAAAAATCTTGACCTTCCGGGAATTCTCAAACCCATTGCACTCTTAAACTATCAGAATGCTTTTGCTCTGATTACCGAGGATATTGGAGGTATTTCCCTCGCTGAGTATACTGTTAATTCAGAGCAATTGGAGAATATCAAATCCAGTAAATCTGACATTTCCTCCCTCCAGAGTTCGCCTCTACCGCTAAATGAATTTTTGCCGATCGCAATTCAGATTGTCAAAACCATAGAAGGACTATATCACAACCGAATTATTCACAAAGACATCAAGCCCCAGAATATCATCATTAACCCGGAAACTAAAGAAGTTAAATTAATTGACTTCAGCATTTCCTCACTTCTACCCAGAGAAAACCAGGAAATCCAAAATCCAAACGTCTTAGAAGGAACCCTAGCTTATATGTCCCCAGAACAAACGGGACGCATGAATCGGGGTATCGACTACCGTACCGACTTTTACTCGTTGGGAGTTACATTTTACCAAATACTAACAGGGAAATTGCCCTTTGACTCTAACGATCCAATGGAGTTAGTCCACTGTCATATTGCCAGAATGCCAACTGAGCCAATCAATCTGGTTCCAGCTATCTCAGTGATGGTGAATAATATCATCATGAAACTGATGGCAAAAACTCCAGAATCACGCTATCAAAGTGCTGCTGGGCTGCGCTACGACTTAGAAAAATGCTCGCAGCAATGGCAAGAAAATGGGACTATTAGCGAGTTTGTATTGGCAAATCGGGATATTTGCGATCGCTTCGTCATTCCCGAAAAACTCTACGGTAGAGAAACTGAAGTTAAAGCCCTATTAGCAGCCTTCGATCGCATCAGCGAAGGCAATATCGAAATCATGTTAGTAGCGGGATTTTCCGGCATTGGAAAAACCGCCGTTGTCAATGAAGTTCACAAACCCATTGTCCGCCAACGGGGTTACTTCATCAAAGGAAAATTCGATCAATTTAAGCGGGATATTCCCTTCTCTTCCTGGGTGCAGGCATTCCAGAATTTAATCAGACAATTACTCACCGAAAGTGCTGGCGAGGTGCAGAAATGGCGAGTCAAGATATTAGGGGTTTTGGGTGAAAACAGTCAAGTTATTATCGATGTCATCCCAGAATTAGAACACCTGATTGGCAAGCAGCCAGAAGTCCTCAAACTAGAAGGAGTCGCAGCTCAAAATCGTTTTAATTTGCTATTTGGCAAGTTTATCCGAGTATTCGCCACCAAAGAACATCCTTTAGTAATTTTCTTGGATGATTTGCAGTGGGCAGACTCAGCTTCTTTGAAATTGATGCAGTTGCTGATGAGCGAAACAGATACCCGCTATCTGTTGTTAATGGGAGCATATCGAGACAACGAAGTATTTCCGGCTCACCCGCTAATGTTGACATTGGGTGAGATTAGGAAAGTAGAGGCTAATTCGTCAGCATCTTCTCTAGAAAAGCAGGATATCGATCCACCCGTCCTGAAAGTCAATCAAATTACCTTAGCACCTCTCAACCTAACTTCCCTAAATTGCCTAATTGCGGATACTTTTTCTTGTCCAATAGAAAGAGCAATGCCTTTGACGGAATTGATTTTTGCCAAAACCAAAGGCAATCCCTTTTTTGCAACTAAATTTCTGCAATTTTTGCACAGCGATGGATTTATATCATTTGATTTCACCCCCGGGGCAAGGGGGGGGTGGCAGTGCGACATTGCCAAATTGAGGGCGCTTTCTTGGACTGATGATGTCGTCGAGTTTATGGCAATTCAGTTGCAGAAATTGCCTGAAAATACTCAGCAAGCTTTAAAACTTGCAGCTTGTGTAGGTAATCAATTTGACTTAGCAACGCTAGCAATTGTCTCCAAAAAATCCGAGTCGGAAACAGCAGCCGATTTGTGGCTAGCACTGCAAGAAGGATTAATTATTCCCACCAGTGAAGTATATAAATTTTTTCAGAAATCTGAATCAATTGAAATTCTTCAAGGATCGGAGTTATCGGTTCCCTACAGATTTTTGCACGATCGAGTGCAGCAAGCGGCATATTCTCTGATTCCCGAATCCCAGAAACAGTCCACCCACCTCGAAATCGGACAATTGTTGTTGAGGAATACGCCAGAAGCAGAACAAGAAGAGAAGATTTTTGATATTGTCAACCAATTAAATATCGGGGTGGAGTTAATTACCGATCGAATCAAACGAGATGAGCTTGCTCAATTAAATTTAATAGCTGGACGTAAAGCTAAATCTTCCACGGCTTACGCGGCTGCTGAAAAATATTTAACTTTAGGCATAGAACTCCTGGATGTTGAGTGTTGGCAGAATCATTACAACCTGAGTTTAGCACTTTACGAAGAAGCCACAGAGGCGATGTATCTGAATGGTGATTTTGAGCAAATGGAGCCATTGGCAGAAATAGTCCTGGAAAAGGCAAATACGCTCTTAGATCAAATCAAAACTTATCAAGTTAAAATTCAAGCTTTGAAAGCGCAGAACCAACTCAAACAATCTTTGAATTTTGGGTTAGACATTCTCAAACTCTTGGGGATAGATCTACCTAAAGATCCAGAACTGACAGAAATTCCCTTGGCTTTTGAAAAGACGCAATTGGCTTTACAAGAAAAACCGATTCATGACTTAATTGATTTACCTGACATGAGTGACCCGCAAAAACTGGCAGCAACTCAGATGCTGTTACAACTCTGTCCTTCTGCTTACATGGTCACTCCAGTTTTGCTACCTCTCATTACTTTTAAACAAATTCAATTAGCCCTTAAATATGGTAATGCACCAACTCATACTCATGCCTATGCTAATTATGGACTCATTCTCTGCGGAGTCATGGGGGAGTTAGAATCGGGCTATCAATTTGGACAACTTGCACTAAATCTACTCGAAAAACTCGATACTAAGCCTTTCAAATCTATGACGCTGTTTGTAGAAGCTTGCTTTATCAAGCATTGGAAACAGCATATTACAGAGACCTTAAAACCTTTTCTAGCTTCTTACTTTAGCGGTTTAGAGACAGGAGATTTAGAACACGCTTGCTATTCTGCCCACAGGTATTGCTACCATTTATTCTTTAGTGGATCGGTCGAGCTATCAAGCGTGAAACTAGAGATGGAAACTTACGGTGATGCGATCGACAAGATGAATCAGGATAGCATTCTTCAATTGCATCAAATTTACCATCAAGTTGTATTAAACTTACTGGAAAGGACGGATAATCCTTGCTTTTTAATCGGTTCAGCTTGTGATGAAGCAAAAATGTTACCGATTCATATTGCCAATAATTACAGAATAGCGTGTTACTATTTTTTCTTAAATAAGTTAATCCTTTGTTATCTTTTTTGTGACTACCACCAAGCCATTGAGCATTCTGCCGGAGCAGAAGAGTATTTAGATGCAGGAGTAGCTTCGATATTAGTACCGATTTTTTATACCTATGATTCTCTGTCTAAGTTGGCGGTGTATCCCGATCGAGAGATTTCGGAACAACAACAAATCCTCGAAACTGTAATCGCCAATCAGGAGAAAATGCAAAAATGGGCGAATCATGCCCCGATGAATTATCTACATAAATTTTATCTAGTAGAGGCAGAACGGCATCGAGTTTTAGAGGAAAAATTAGAGGCGATCGAATTGTACGATCGCGCCATTTCCCTCGCCAAAGAAAACGGTTATCTCAACGAAGAAGCACTAGCCCAGGAACTCGCGGCTAAATTCTATCTCGCTTGGGGTAAAGATAAAGTTGGCACAGTTTACTTAACCGACGCCTACTACGCTTATGCGCGTTGGGGTGCAAAGGCAAAGGTTGAGGATCTAGAAAAACGGTATCCCCAATTGCTCGCCCCAATCCTGAACCAGAAAAAGAGCATTCATACAGACGAAACAATTGTGCTAATGAAGTCTGGAACTATCTCATCCACGAGTTCCAGTGTTTCAGAAATCCTGGACTTCGGGACAATCATGAAAGCATCTCAAACACTTTCAGGAGAAATTCAGCTTGACAAATTGCTGTCAATTTTAATGCAAGTAGTGATGGAAAATGCCGGAGCAGAAACAGGCAATTTTATTTTGCAAAAAGCAGGTAATTTAGTAATTGAAGCTACCGGAATTAGCGGTGTTGCAGAAATAAAAGTTCTGGAGTCAATTCCTATTGAAACTAGCGATAAGTTACCTCGAAGCGTCATCAACTATGTTTTTAGGACTCAAGAATATGTCATTTTTAACGACTTGTTCGAGGAAATCAACCAACCAGAATCTCCCATTAAAAATATTAACGATCCATACATAAGTCAGCACAAACCAAAATCAGTATTGTGTTTGCCTATTCAACATCAAGGAAAGGCGATCGGTATCCTTTACCTAGAAAATAACCTGACAGTGGGTGCATTTACTCTCGATCGATTAGCAGTTCTACAATTATTGTCTTCTCAAGCTGCCATCTCGATCGAAAATGCCCAACTCTATGCCAATTTAGAAGCAAAAGTAGAAGAACGCACCCAAGAACTCCAGCAGTCAGAAGCTCGTTTTCGACAACTTTACGAGCAATCCGCCGATGCAATTTTGCTTTTAGATGGAGATGTTTTTATCGACTGCAACCCCGCCACGGTCAAAATGATGCGTTGCAATGACAAAAAACAGCTTCTTTCCTTGCCGCCGGCTCAACTTTCTCCGGAGATTCAACCAGACGGTAGAAACTCTTTTGAAAAAGCCCAAGAAATCACAGCCATTGCTTTTTCGCGAGGTAGCTATCGCTTTGAATGGATGCACCGGCGCAGCGACGGAGAAGACTTTTGGGTGGAAGTATTGCTGACTGTAATTCCTGTAGATGGTAAGGAAATTCTGCATACGGTGTGGCGAGAAATTGGCGATCGCAAGCAGGCTGAAGCAGCTTTGTACCAGAAAAATCAAGAACTAAGCGATACTCTCCAACAGCTCGAAACCACCCAAGAAGAGCTGATTCAATCAGAAAAAATGGCAGCTTTAGGACAACTTGTGGCGGGAGTTGCTCACGAAGTTAACACACCCTTGGGTGCAATTCGTTCTTCAGCGGGAAATGTGTCTAAGTTCTTGGATCAAACTCTGGAACATTTGCCAGCACTTTTTCAATCTTTCTCTCCAGAAGAAGGGCAAAAATTCTCAGAATTACTTCAGCGATCTCTCCAACAAGAATCAATACTATCAACCAAAGAAGAACGCAAATTGAAGAGAGCTTTAAGAAGCGAACTGCAAGAATTAGAGATTGAGAATGCCGATACTGTTGCAGATCTATTAGTTGTGATGGGGATCTACGATCGTATCGAAACTTGTCTCCTGCTACTCCAAAAACCGGATAGTTTGCACATCCTAGGAACCGCCTACAAACTGTCTGAATTAAAAAGAGGCATCGCTACTATCAATACAGCTACAGATCGAGCATCAAAAGTTGTGTTTGCCTTAAAAACCTATGCCCGTTACGAACAGGCAGGCACTAAGACAACAGCCAGCATTGCTGAAGGGATCGAAACCATCTTAACTCTCTATCAAAATTTACTCAAACAAGGAGTTGAGGTAGTCAGAAACTATACCGAAATACCGCCGATACTATGCTATCCAGATGAACTAAATCAAGTGTGGACAAATCTCGTTCACAATGCTTTGCAAGCAATGGATAATCGTGGCACATTAACTATTGGATTGACGGAGCAATCCGATCAGGTAAAGATTAGCGTTACTGACAGTGGCAAAGGCATCCCTGAAGAGATCGAGGCGAAAATATTCGAGCCATTTTTTACTACTAAACCCGCAGGAGAAGGCAGCGGATTGGGACTGGACATTGTGAAGAAGATTGTGGAAAAACATCAAGGAAGGATTGAGGTAGAATCAATTCCAGGTGAAACTACATTTAATGTTTTTCTGCCGAACGTTAGAGTATAATTATGAAATGTACCAATATCAGGACTGAAGCATAAGCTGGTTTGCAAGACTATTAGTAGCGGTAAGGTGTGCAGTTCCCACCCTACCAACAGAGTTATATCGCTAATCATAGAGGATAAAAAATAATGTCTAAGCCAGTTATTTTGTGTGTTGATGATGAGAGAATTGTGTTAAATAGTCTGAGGACGCAACTGTCAAGAGCATTCGGTAGTGATTACCTCTATGAAGGAGCGGAAGATGCGGATGAAGCTCTAGAGTTAATCGAAGAACTTAATGAGGAAGATATAAGTATTATTTTGATTATTTCTGATTGGCTAATGCCGGGAATTAAAGGAGATGAGCTGCTGATTCGGATTCACAAAAAATTCCCCAAAGTTATTAAAATTATGCTAACTGGTCAAGCTGACGAAGCAGCGATTAACCGAGCTAAGAACGAAGCGAATCTCCATTGCTGTTTGTCTAAACCTTGGTCGGAAGCCGAACTGTTGGAAACGATTAAATCTGGTTTAGCGCAACTATAGCCGAGTTGTTGAAAACTATTAAATCCGGTCGGTCTCAATTATGGCTCTACAAGTAATTGTCTGTGTTGATGATGAGAAAACTGTACTCCGAAGTCTGAAAGCAGAACTTCAAGAGGCAATCAGTAATGATTATATCATCGAAATTGCTGAAGGTGGGGAAGAAGCATTAGAATTAATCATGGAATTGCTAGACGATGGCTATGAAGTCCCGTTAATTATTTCCGACCATATTATGCCTGAAATGAATGGAGATGAGCTGTTAAGGCGAGTTCATATCATTTCACCCAAAACTCTGAAAATCATGCTCACAGGACAAGCAGATATTGAAGCGGTAGGAAATGCTATCAAAAATGCAAATTTATATCGTTATATCGCCAAGCCCTGGCAGCAAGAAGACCTGAGTTTGACGGTAAAAGAAGCTGTCAATAGTTACCATCAAAACAAACTGTTGGCGGAACAAAATGCCCAACTCCAGCAAATGAATAGCGAGTTGGCAAAGTTAAACTTTGACCAAGCATTACTGATTGCCCAACTCAATGAAAACGAAAATCGCTTGACACAGTTTTTGGAAGCAATGCCAATTGGTGTGGGGGTGCTGGATGCTGAGGGCAAAGTTTACTATATCAATCATAAAGCCAAAGAGATATTTGGTAAGGGAGTGGTGCCGGATATAAATTCAGAACAATTGTCAGAGGTTTATCAAACTTATCGAGCAGGCACCGATCGAGAATATCCTCCTGAAGACTTGCCAGTTGTGCGGGCGTTGAGAGGAGAAAATGCCGCTGCTGACGATGTAGAAGTCCACAACGGCGACAAAATTATTCCCTTAGAAATTTCGGCAACTCCTATCTACGATCGCACCGGAAAAATTACTTATGCTATTAATACCATTCTAGATATTACCGATCGCAAAAAAGCTGAAGCCGAGCGCAAAAATCTGATTACAGAACTTTTTCAAGTTAATAGTAATCTGGAACTGGCGCTAGATACAGAAGTAAAAATCACTGAGGCGACAAGTCGCTTTGTACCAAATCAGTTTTTATCTTTTTTGGGATATGACAGTATTGTTGATGTTAAATTGGGAGATGCGGTAGAGTTGGAAATGTCGATTTTGTTTTCTGACATTCGCGATTTCACAACGATTTCGGAACAGATGACACCGCAAGATAATTTTAAATTTATAAATTCATATTTGAGTTATATGGAACCGCTGATTGTGGAAAATCATGGGTTTATTGATAAATATATTGGCGATGCAATTATGGCTTTGTTTAGCGAGGGCGCTGACAATGCTGTGAAAGCGGGGATTGAGATGCTGCATACTCTTGCTGAATACAATCAATATCGCGTTTCTATGGGCGATGTGCCGATCCAGATTGGGGTGGGAATTAATACTGGTTCTTTGATGCTGGGTACTGTTGGCGGACGCAATCGGATGGACGGTACTGTGATTGGCGATGCGGTTAATTTGGCTGCTCGGATTGAAAGTTTGACGAAGAATTACGAGGTGCCGCTGTTAATTACTCAGCAGACTGTCGATGGCTTGAGAAATCCTGCTGATTATGGGATTCGCGTGATTGATAAGGTTCAGGTTAAGGGGAAGTCTGCATGGGTTACTGTTTATGAGGTTTTTGATGCAGATTTGCCGTTCGTTAAAGCGGGGAAGTTGGCTACTTTGCCAGTGTTTACTGAGGCTTTGTCTTTGTACAATATCTATAATTTTACTGAAGCGGCGGGGTTATTTGCTGATTGTTTGCGGCAAAATCCGGGGGATAGGGTGGCTCGAATTTATTTGGCTAGGTGTCAGTAGTTAGTTGACAGTTGACAGTTGACAGTTGACAGTTGACAGTTGGCAGTTGTTATTTGTTATTTTTGAATATCTCGCAATAATCAATAACTAATAGCGTTCGCGAGCGGGGACGCTCGCACTAATAGCGTTCGCGAGCGGGGACGCTCGCACTAATAGCGTTCGCGAGCGGGGACGCTCGCACTAATGCTCGCACTAATAGCGTTCGCGAGCGGGGACGCTCGCACTAATGACTACTGACTACTGACTAATTTGCTCGATCGGCATTTCGATGATAAATTCGGCTCCTTGCCCTGGTGCAGACACGCAAGTCAGCATCCCGCCGTGCTCTTGGAGGACTCTGTAGGAAATGGACAGGCCCAAACCGGTGCCTTTGCCTGCGGGTTTGGTGGTAAAAAAGGCCTCGAATAATTGCTGGCAAACTTTTTCGGGCATACCGGGGCCGTTGTCAGAAACCCGAATTACAGCATTGGAGTTTTGGACTTCCGTCTTAATTTTAATCTTGCTGCGGTTAGCTTTGGCTTCTAGAACCGATCGCCCTGCGTTGTATTCCTCGATCGCGTCGATCGCATTTCCGATCAAATTCATAAACACCTGATTGATTTTACCGGAATAGCACTCAACTAAAGGCAAGTTGCCATATTCTTTAATTACGGCAATTTCGGGATAGTTGCCTCGGGCTTTCAGGCGGCTTTGCAGGATTAGCAGCGTTCCTTCAATGCCTTCGTGTAGATTAACCTTGGTCATTTGAGAATCGTCTTTGCGAGAGAAATTTCTGAGCGATCGCACAATTTCCCGAATGCGATCGGCTCCAATCTGCATCGAAGAGATAGCTTTTGGCAAATCTTCTAAGAGAAAATCTAGCTCGATATCCTCAATTTTCTGTTGAATTGATGCCGGTGGCTGTGGGCAGTGCTGCTGGTACATATCGATTAAATTCAGCAAATCTTCGGTATAGTGACCTATGTGGACGAGATTGCCGCAGACGCTACTAACGGGATTGTTAATTTCGTGAGCAACACCGGCTACCATTTGACCGAGGGTAGACATTTTCTCGGTGTGAATTAATACTGCTTGAGTTTGCTGCAATTCCTGTAAAGTATGTTCGAGCTGAAGTTTTTGCTGGGTTAACTCGGTTTGCGATCGCAGCAAAGCTTCCTCGCTGCGTTTTTGTTCGGAAATATCAGTAATTAACCCTTCCAAAGCGAGCAATTCGCCTGAGTCGGAATATACTCCCAAACCTTGCTCCCAAACCCATTTTAATTCCCCGTTTTTAGAAGTTATGCGGTAATTTAACTGATATGGTCGATTTTCTCGCAGGGCAATTTCTACGGCATTACAGAAGATTTCGCGATCGTCCGGGTGAGTCAATTCCGATAGAGAAACTTGCGGGGTGCCGATAAATTCTTCGGGAGAATAGCCGGATAATTGATAGCAGCCTTCGCTGACAAACTCCATACTGCGATCGGCATCGTTGCGAAAGCGGTAGGCCATCCCCGGCAAATTGCTCATTAGGGTGGACAAGGCGCGCTGGCTTTCCCGCAGGGCTTCTTCTGCGTGTTTGCGATCGGTAATATCTGTCATCACCACGAGCACGCAGAGTTCCCCCTCCAAATGAATCAATTCGGCTGACACCAAACACACCACCACCGATCCCGACTTCACCCGAAATTCGCATTCGGCGTTGCGAACAACACCCTGTACTTGCAGCAATTGCCTAAAATCAAGTCTGTTTTGAGGCTTTACCCAAATATTTAATCCCGCTACTGTATTGCAGGTCATTTCTTCTAAACTGTAACCAGTTATCGATAAAAAACTATCATTAGCTTCTATAAAACGACCCTCAGCAAAAGTAGTAATAGTCATTGGATCTGGACTCGATCGAAAAGCCTTAGAAAACTTTTCCTCCGACAAACTCAACCTTTTAATAGCTTCTTCCAACTGACTTGTCCGCTCTTTAACCCGGCATTCCAATACCTCGTTAGCCTGCTTCAGAGCAACCTCTGCCTCCACCCGATAAGTGATATCGCGCACCACGGCTTGCAGCCGCATTTTGCCGCCGATATCCATAGAAGTTAACAGCACTTCCGCCGGAAACTCTGAACCGTCCAAACGGCAGTGTACCCAGTCAAAACGACTATTTCCTGTTTCCATAGCCGTATTAATTCGCTCTAGAGAAAGACTCATAGAATCTTGCCCGTTCGGTTGCAGCCGCGGGCTAAATTCCGAAGGATGCTTGCCACAAAACTCCGATTCACTGCTGCATCCAAATAAAGTTAAAGTAGCCGGATTGCAATCTAAAAAACTCTTTTCGTCTAGCAGCATTACCGCATCTGTCGTCGATTCGTACAGAGTGCGAAACTTTTTTTCTGAAGCTTGCAAAGAAGCAATCAACTGCATTCTTTCTTCTCCAGCCCGCTTTTGGTTAGTAATGTCCTGCATTACTTGAGAAAAGCCCTGCAACTCTCCGCTTTCATCCCGCAAAGGAGTCACAATAATCTTCGCCCAAAATCGGGAGCCATTTTGGCGGAACCGGTAGCCTTCACTTTGATATCTACCTCTTTCGCTAGCTGTGATTAATTTTTCTTGGGGTTTGCCAATTGCAATATCTTCAGGCGTATAAAAGCATTCAGAATTTTTCCCAACTATTTCGCTAGATTCATACCCTAAAATTCTTTTGGCTCCCGAATTCCAGCTTGCTACATACCCCTTAGTATCTAGCATGAATATAGCATAATCTTTAACACCTTCTATTACCATTCGCAGGCGTTCTTCACTTTCTCTAAGCCTAGATTCGGCATTTTTGCGCTGGGTAATATCTTCGACAAAACCTTCGTAGTAGAGCAATTGACCGCCTGGGTTGCGGACTGCGCGGGCATTTTCCGCGATCCAAATTACTGTTCCATCTCTGCGATAAATCTGCGACTCAAAATCTGACACGATGCCTTTTGCTTGCAAAGCAGAAATAAAATCATTGCGGCGATCGGGATTGACGTAAAGCTGATCGCTAATATTAGTCAGGCTGTCCATCAATTCTTCGGCAGAATTATATCCGTAGATGCGAGCCAAAGCTGGGTTAGCGCTGATGTAGCGACCGTCATGGGTTGTTTGGAAAATGCCGGAAACAGCATTTTCAAACATACTCTGATATTTTGCTTCCATTTGGTGCAGTGCCTCCTCTATATTCAGGCATTCTATCGTTTTATTTTCTAATTTACAGTCGTTCGTTTTGTTTGCTAATTTTTGGTGTGCCATTTTTGAATACCCTGGTGTGTTTTTGTGAAAGATTCAATATTGTTGAGTGTCTGTTAGTAGTATAGATGCTGGATCGCCAAGTCGATAAATCCACCGCCGAGCCGTGCGATCGTTGTTGTCAAGCCTTAATTGCTTGCAACACATATCAGGACACAACGCTGTGTTGTGTCCCTACAGAATATGTGTATTGGATCCGATCGAGAACGGCTAGAGTCTGAGATTCTCCGGACACTGCTGTATTTATTGACTTCATCTACTGCGCCGTTAGTTGTTAGTAGAGTTACGAAAGTTTAACCAGTCGGGTTTATTTTATTTTGAGCTACAAATGACTGTCAAAATCGGATTTGCCAATCAATCTGCTGAAAGTTGCGATCGTTCGATCCAAACTCGTCTGTTAAAAGCTTCCTGAATAAATGAGGAATAATTGTACAGGCTGAAATTAGCTGTAAACTGTTTTTTCCTGTTTCGGCAGTGACTTTGACAACGATCGCTCCAAAGTACAGTACCAACTGCTGATTTTTTAGACGATCGCCCCATCGGCTGGCAAACTTGCTGCAAGCAATCCGCCACTCTAGCTGAATGCTGCCACCAATGGTGCCAGTTACCATTGATTTTTGCTGGCAGATTATATAGCTGACGGTCGATCGCTCTTTAGTAGATGAGGCCCCTATCTAAAATTGTCACAATCCGAGGGAGCATTGTTGTATCAAAAAATTCATATTGGGCTAGTTTCGTGGAATAAATTCTGTAGCCGTTACATAAATCCTACCCAAAGCGACCCAAAATTAGGCAATGTTGGATGCCTCGGGGCTTCGTTTACTTCCTGCTTCATCCTGGTAGTGTCGGCACTTGTCCAGTCCACAGGCTAACCCCGCCTAACTGACGGTTTTTGACAAATTGATTGCCGCATTTAAGTCGCGGTCAATCTTAAAACCACAATGGCTGCATTCAAACATTCGCTCACACAGAGAGAGTGTTTCTTTTTTGGTTCCACAATTAGAACAGGTTTTTGAGCTTGGGAACCAACGGTCAACTATTACCAACTTTGAACCGTACAACTTGCACGCTCTAGGTTAACTGGCGGCGGAACTCAAAGAAACCCATATCAGCAACTGATGCAGCCAGTTTATGATTAGCCATCATCCCGGATACATTCAAATCCTCTATAACTATTACACCGTGGTTTTTGGCAAGTAATGTCGTTAGTTTGTGTAATGTATCTTTACGGATGTTAGCTATCTTTCTATGCAATCTTGCTATCTCGTTCTGTGCTTTTTGACCATTACTCGAACCGATGACTTTATGGCGACTAAACCATTGCATCCTTGAGAGTTTTGCTGCGTATTTTTTGTAAGATTTAGCACCTATAACTACTTCACCTGTTGAGAGAGTAGCCAATGCTTTAATACCGAGGTCAACTCCTACAATATTTGTTTGGCATGATTCTTGTTGTTCTACATCAAACCTGAAACTGATAAACCACCTGTCGGCAATCCGGGATATCGTGCAAGATTTAGTCAATACTTGCGGTAACTTTTCATAAGTTTTAATGACGCCAATTACAGGAACTTGGATTTTGTTGCTCGCGCTGATTTTGACTGTTCCTTCTAATGTGAAAGAATCTCCCCTTCCTTTTTTCTTAAACTTCGGTACGCCAGCAGTCTTTTTAAAACACCGTTTCCATGCTTCTCGCAATGCTATTAATGCGATCTGCGGTGTAGATTTGCTGCACTCGTAATACCAAGCATTCTCTGATTTTACCATAGCTACTAACAGTTTGTGCAGGTCAATAGCTGTAGGAAATTTGAGTTTTTCGTTGGGGTTTGCTTGATTGTGGTCGAGAATGTTTTTGGTCAACCACAGTCCCCAATTCCAAGCGTGACGAGCTACCCCGCAATGTTTGGCTAGCAGTATTCGCTGTCGGGCATTAAGTTTTAATTCGGTTTTAAATCCGAGTAGCATGGCATTCCTTTATTTGGCTCGCGGCATATATTTCTTGCTTGCACTGTCTGATTGTGACCAATATCAGACACCGCAGCAAGTATGGAAAATCTAACAGAAGACAAAAGCTACCCACGATCGGGCGCATATGGGCAACTTTGTCTAACAATCTAGTTACAGTTTTTCGCCCTGCTGTCATTTTGGCAAAAATTTGGGTCAGGGCGCGCCAAATGTCGGCAGCAACTCTGGTAAAATCCCGATCGACACTCGGCCCAGGCCCGACATCAAACAGCCCACCCCAGCAAAAAATTCATTGTCGCTACATGACTGATTCTTCCGTACTTACAACACCAGATATATCCGCAGCTTCAACTTTGACAGCGGATTCTCCCCTGTGGCCAGCCCTGCTGCAACAACTGTTAGACAGACAATCTCTTTCGCACGTCCAAGCTGCCGACTTAATGCAGGGATGGCTGGCAGAAGCCATACCCCCCGTGCTTTCAGGAGCCATTTTAGCAGCCCTCCAAGCCAAAGGCATCTCGGCCTCAGAATTAGCAGGAATGGCTCAGGTATTGCAGTCTCAGTCCCTGACGGGCGAGTCCCAGAGCGTTGTCGATCGCCAATCTCCCATCTCGAATCTCAAATTAATTGATACTTGCGGCACAGGCGGCGATGGTGCGTCCACATTTAACATTTCCACTGCTGTAGCCTTTGTGGCTGCTGCGGGCAAAGTTCGAGTCGCCAAACACGGAAATCGATCGGCATCCAGCAAAGTCGGTTCGGCTGACGTGTTGGAAGCACTCGGAGTCAACCTGGGCGCCGATCCTGCCAAGGTAAAAGCTGCGGTAGACGCTACGGGCATCACCTTTTTATTTGCGCCTGGGTGGCATCCCGCACTTAAGGCTGTAGCATCGCTCCGACGCACTTTGAAGGTGCGGACTGTTTTTAACCTTTTAGGGCCGCTCGTCAATCCTATGCGCCCTACAGGGCAGGTAATCGGGGTGTTCGATCCCAGTCTGGTATCAACTATTGCCCAAGCTTTGGGCGAGTTGGGAACTGAGTTGGCGATAGTCGTTCACGGCCGAGAAAAGTTGGATGAGGCGGGTTTGGGTGATGTGACGGATTTGGCGGTTTTGTCGGGCGGCCAGGTTGAACTGACAAGTTTGCATCCGGAACAGGTAGGATTGACGCCAAGTGCGATCGGCTCGTTAAAAGGCGGAAATGTTGAGGAAAACGCCGAGATTTTGAGCAACGTGTTGCAAGGCAAAGGTACAGCAGCACAAATGGATGTTGTAGCTTTGAATGCGTCTTTGGCTTTTCAGGTGGGAGGTGTAATTCCGATCGGTTCCCACGCAGCAGGAGTTACTTTGGCCAAGGAGATTTTATCGAGTGGTGAATCTTGGTTGAAGTTGCAGCAGTTGGTGGAGTTTTTGCGGTGAAGGAAGAAGTTCGGCAACGATCGATGTGCGGGATTTAACGGATTAATCAAGGTACAAGGTACGTAGTTGGGCTTTAGCCCTCTATACAGGTATGTTGAAAGAGGGCTGAAGCCCAACTACGTACTTATTTCCATGATGACAAGAAAAGCACCCTGCTTTTTAAGGGGGATGCGAGGGAAATCTGTGGGTAACAAAAAGTGTTAAGTGAACCGTATTGCGTTACATCTGTTACATAATCCGCTGCCGAACTTCTCTCTATGAGCGCGAGCGAAATTCAATCACATCTTGCTTAATAGTCACATCTTTATTACCAAAAAAATCGTGACCGAGCAGCCCAATTTCTAGTGCTGGGGAGATGGGTACAACTATATTATTAATCGCCAAACCGCCAGCTTCAATTGAAGTAAGACTGCCGAGAGAAAAAGTAGCCTCTCCGTTCGGAGTTTTTGCTTGCACGGTTCCTTTAGGAACTATCCCCAAAGCGGTAGCCATTGCTGGTGTAATGACGGTGCGGCTGGCTCCCGAATCCACCATCATCTCAAACTTTTGTTTGCCATTAAAGGTGACTTCTATGACTGGGATATTAGCTTCTCGGCGTTTAATTTTGACTAGAAACACTCCCGACTTGGTATCAGGCGAAGCAGGCGAAGCAGGCGAAGCAGGCGAAGCAGCGGGAGTCGATTCTTGAGGGAGAAAACCGCATACCGATCGACTCAAGCTGACAGTTTGACCGCTGGAGTTCCGCATAAAGCATCCCTCGCTCTCTTGAGCTGTCGCTCGCGAAGAGTAGACGGCGGTGTCAAGTAAAATTGAGCTGCTCAGAGAAATAACTGCTGTTAAAGCCAGTAAAGGTTTCCGCAGGTTTTGAGGGTTCAGCAGAGGCTTGATTGAATTGGAGGATAAAGGTAAGGGAGATTGGCCGATCATAATTTGATTAAACGGTTTAGCTCGATCGTAACAACGACAACTGCCTTTTGGCATAGATAGCCCTGGACTCCGGCACCAACACATTCTGCCTCGGCTGGCACAAATTCCAATAATATCTGTATATTGCCGGCTAGCATCAAATCCCAGGCAGTGGTAAGAATTAAACCAAACGACTGTAATTTAAGGATGCCATGTCACTTTCAACTGCACAACCCGCTCTCCTAGTCCTAGCTGACGGTACTGCTTACCGCGGCTGGTCTTTTGGCGCTGACGCCACCGTCGTCGGCGAGGTCGTATTCAACACGGGAATGACGGGCTATCAAGAAGTTTTGACCGATCCGAGCTATTGCGGTCAAATTGTCACTTTTACTTATCCAGAATTGGGCAATACCGGGGTAAACCTCGAAGATGAAGAATCTTCGCGGCCGCAAATCCGAGGTGCGATCGCCCGTAACGTATGCAGCCGACCCAGCAACTGGCGCTGTTCAAAATCCCTGCAAGATTACCTAAAACAGTACGACATCCCAGGTATTTACGGCATCGATACCCGCGCCCTGACTCGCAAAATTCGCACCGTAGGAGCCATTAACGGCGGCATTTCGACCGTGATTCTCGACCAGGCGGAGCTTTTGGAGCAAGTCCAAGACGCCCCCAGCATGGCCGGGCTGAATCTGGTGAAGCAAGTAACCACCCGCGAGGTTTACGAGTGGTCTGAAGCCACGGATGCTGTGTGGGAGTTCAGTCCGACAGTTAAGCCTGCTAATGGCAAAATGTGGACAGTGGTAGCCCTAGACTTTGGCGTCAAGCGCAACATCCTGCGCCGTTTGGCGAGTTACGGCTGTCGGGTAATTGTTGTACCCGCCGACACGTCAGCGGAAGCAATTCTCAAATACAACCCGGATGGCATTTTTCTGTCCAACGGGCCTGGAGATCCTTCGGCGGTAACGGAAGGGATCGCGACGGCGAAAGCTTTGTTGAAGTCGGACAAACCTGTGTTCGGCATTTGCATGGGACACCAGATTCTGGGCATTTCCTTGGGTGCGGAAACTTTTAAACTGAAGTTCGGGCACCGGGGATTGAATCATCCAGCAGGTTTAACTCAGCAGGTAGAAATTACTAGCCAAAATCACGGTTTTGCGATCGACCCTGATTCCCTAGTCCCGGAAGTAGAAATTACTCACCTCAACTTGAACGATCGCACCGTAGCCGGATTGAAGCACAAAACCTTACCCCTGTTCTCAGTCCAGTACCACCCAGAAGCCAGTCCGGGCCCCCACGACGCTGACTATTTGTTCGATCGATTCGTCCAGTCAATGCGAGACAATCAGAAAGTACCAGCTTAGTCATTGGTCAATAGTCAATAGTCATTAGTCATTAGGAAACATGACCGATTACCAATGACTGATGACCTGTTTGGCCAATGACCTGTTTGGCCAATGCCCAATGACCAATGCCCCATGCCCCATGCCCCATGCCCCATGCCCCATGCCCCATGCCCCATGACCCATAACTAAAAAACTGTAGACAAAATACCAAAAAACTCCTATAATGAAGCCTCGACTTTAAGCCATACCTAGCTAGGAGGGTGTCATTCCTGAGTCATTGACCCTGACCGTTAGCCTCAGAGGCACTCGCGAAGTCAAGAATAACCATCAGTTATTTCGCTTGACTGGCCTGCTGGACGCTTTTTCTGAGGCCACTTTTCGGAAGGTACTAAGCAAATGTATTGACGAGGGCCCAAAACACGTAATTTTGGACTTGTCTCAGATAGATTTTGTGGATAGTTCAGGCTTGGGCGCACTTGTGCAACTTGTCAAGAAAGCCCAAACCATGGAAGGGACATTGCAAATTGTCTCAAATCCCCGCGTAACTCAGACTGTTAAACTGGTTCGCTTAGAGAAATTTTTGTCTTTGCAGCCTTCGGTTGATGAGGCGGTAAAAAACGTCAAGGATGCTTGACGCTACAGTGGGTTTAATTCGCTATCCGGCGATCGATGCTGGATAGCAAATTCTTATGGTTGTGCCGCGAGTTTTCAGCTCGCTTGTCTGTAGAAGATCTCAGTTTCTCACAGAGCACACTCCTGTGAAAGCTATAATTATCTGAAGTGACAAAAGACGAAATAAGTAAGTGTAGAAAAGCCAAGCTGTGCCGAAGTTTTATTTAAAAAAGTATGTCGCCGATCGCCGATGACAACCCAAAGCTGAGTCTGACAGATCTCGGTTTAGATCGAATCCATCCTCCGAGGGCGACACCCGCAGAAATAGAAAGAATTTCGCCCGCAGCATGGGCATATTTGGGGGATGCAGTTTACGAACTCTACATTCGGAGTTCGTATTTAATGCCACCGAGAAGATTGCAAGCTTATCACGAATTGGTGGTGGGGCAAGTACGAGCAGAAACTCAAGCGCGTCACTTGCGATCGATCTCTCCTTACTTGAACAGTACAGAATTAGCAATTGTCAAGCGCGGCCGCAATGCCGTATCGGGCCGTTCTAAGCGAGCAGATCCAGAAATATACCAACAAGCCACCAGCTTAGAAACGTTGGTTGGATATTTGTACCTGACAGACCCCGAAAGATTGACCGAAATTTTGGGATTTTTAGAACTTGATACTGAAAGTATTTAGCCGAAATTTGGGAAGAGTGAGGAATTAATTGATAATTCTGGCACGGTTAGCCTAAAACAGCAAAAAGCTCGCGAAGACAAACAAGATTGATATGTCGATCGTTAGCAAGTTAAGCAGCAGTAAAATCCTTGCTCCCTCAATCTAACATCTAAAATCTCAAAGCCCTAAGATTGCTCCCTCAATCCTAAATCCCAAATCTAAAATCTAAAATCGTGTTGACCACAACAAACAAATGAGAAAATTTACTAGACCAAACTCCTCGCGATCGAATTCCGACAGCAAGCCCTGGAGCAGCGAAGGCCGCCGTCAGGACTCACAACCGTCCTCTGCCAGATTTGAACGCAAGCCCCGTCCCGACACTCGCCCAACAGACGCCCCTCAAAAGCGATCGACCTTTTCGCCCCAATCCCGAGAAATGCCCGTGCGAGCAATTTTCAAACGGAGAGTCGATTCCGACAGCCAACCGCCCACCGGCAGAAATAATTTCCCCGACAGAGACAGAGACGGAGACGGATACAGCAGCCCGCGGCCAGCCCGCAACAATTTCCGAGACAGAGACAGCAGCCCGCAGCCAGCCCGCAACAATTTCCGAGACAGAGACGGCAGCCCACAGCCAGCCCGCAACAATTTCCGAGACAGAGACGGCAGCCCACAGCCAGCCCGCAACTTCCGAGACAGAAACAGAGACAGCAGCCCGCAGGAATCCCGGGGCAATTATTACAAAGACAGAGACAAAAACAGAGACAGAGATAGTAGCCCGCCGGAATTCCGCGGCAACCATTTCCGAGACAGAGACAAAGACAGAGACACTCGCCCGGTAGACACGAACTCAAATACAGTCGTGCAGCCAGACGCAGACACAGATGACATGATTTACGGCCGCCATGCAGTGCAAGCAGCCTTAGAAAGCAACCAAGTCCTGAACCGAATTTGGGTTGTCCCGCACCTGCGCTACGATCCCCGCTTTCACAGCTTGCTAACCGAAGCCAAGGCCAACGGCAGCATTATCGACGAAGTTGACGATTTGCGCCTCGACTACATCACGCGCAAGGCAAACCACCAAGGCGTAGCCGCCCAAGTATCAGCTTACGAATACCTGGATTTGAGTGAACTGATCGCACAGGCTAAGGCTGCTTGTGCAGATCCCGTAATTGTGGTAGCCGAAGGACTCAACGACCCCCACAATCTAGGGGCGATTATTCGCACCGCAGAAGCATTGGGAGCTCAGGGGATGGTGATTCCGCAGCGACGGGCAGTTGGGATTACCTCGGCAGTGAGAAAAGTGTCAGCCGGCGCATTGGAAAGCCTGCCAGTGGCAAGGGTTGTGAATCTTAACCGGGCCTTGGAAGAATTGAAAGAGGCTGGATTCTGGATTTACGGCACAGCAGCAGGCGTGGGTGACTCATTAGAGACAATCAACTTCTCCGGGCCCACTGTTTTAGTTGTGGGCGGTGAAGCCGACGGTTTGAGCCTTTTGATACAGCGCGGATGTGATGGATTAGTTTCAATTCCTTTAAGGGGAAAGACTCCTAGCCTGAATGTCTCGGTAGCAACGGGAATGGCTTTATACGAAATTTACCGCCAGCGCGGGCCGAAAAAATTTCACGTCCACGGATAGTCAAATTGGTTGAAAAAAACAGCACAACAGAGTAATTTATGTAAGTAGCTAAAGCCTGGTTATCGGTGTCTCTAGCTACTGAGACCTCACTACCAAAATATCGAGTAGAATGTCACCTGAGAAAACACCTAATATGTACTCAAATTAGAGCCCAACTGCATAACAAACAGATAACTCTGAGGATAAAGCACTTTGGTTATTCCCAATAGGTAAGCAACTACGGTGATGCAAAAATATGCGAATGCCGCCAAAACATTGAGCGGTAGTACCCTCCGAACAAGTAATAATACATCGGCCGCCGTTACGGACAGGCGAAAGTAGAAGGAGCCTTCTCCTTACTGTCAAACAGGAAATCGACACCAATCTATTTAGATATTGACTTTAAATAGGTTTGGATTGTTTCTTTGTAGCAGCATTAAAGCCGCGTAAATAACAAAAGCGCAGGCGTTGCCCGCAGCACCCTGAAAACACCGTTAAATACATTAGAAGAAAAGCAGATGAAAGAACTCTTGATTAGCTTGCTCAACTTTTTCGGATTGGCTTGGTGGGTTGAAGTGAAAACTTCAGCGCCGCGGTGTATTTACTATTTTGGCCCCTTCTTGACGGCTCAAGAGGCGGAATCTGCAAAAGCAGGATATATAGAAGACATAGAAAATGAAGGTGCAGAAGGTCTGAGTGTTTCCATTCAGCGCTGCAAACCTATTGCTTTGACGGTTGCAGATGATTTGGGAAAGTTTGGTGAGGGAGGGTTGTTGCCTGTTTTGAGCAGCCAGTAGCAGCAGGAATTTTGAGTTTTGAGTTTTGAGTTGTCAATTCAAATCCGGCAATATCGGAATTATACCCTGCAAGCTAATCCCGATCGCCATTTGGGACGATCGCACTGTTTAACTCGGATGCCAACGCCAACGATATAGCTTCAAAACTCTAGACGGTTGGATGATTGATTGCTTCTAAAAATTCAAAACTCAAGACTCGGAATTGCCAACTGCTTGGGGGTGACTCTCAATCCACCGATCGATATCTGTGACTACCCGATCGGGAATTTCCCAAGGAAATAAGTGGGCTGTATTGGGATAGCACTGCCACTGACTGTCCTGAAGGTGGCGGGCTGTTTCTAAACTGGATGCTGAGGTGATATGTCGATCGCCCTCTCCGGCCAACACCAAGCACGGACATTGAATCTCGCCGAGTTGTGGTAAGCGATCGTATCCGGCTCTGAGAGCGGTATTTAACGCCTTTGTCGCCTTGTGGGAAGTCTGGAGGTAGGCGGGAGTACCTGCGGCGGCTAAGTAGCGGTAAGGGGTGGCTGTATGCTGCTGGATCAAGTAGCGAAAGAGCGATCGCCTGCCAAAAGTATCAATATTCCACTGCCAACCGGGTACCACCCAGTTAATAATTCCGGCTAAACCGGTGTAAAGATTATCTTGCCAAGAAATGGGCGGGTGACTTCCGCGCGGTTTGGCGGCGGATGCGAGGAGAATCAAACCGGTGACTCGCTGGGGATATTTCATGGCTAATTCCAGGGCTAAAATGCCTCCCAAAGACCAGCCGATGACTAAAGTGCGATCGACTCCCAATCGGTCTAGAAGTGCCTCTAAATCAAGCAAGTGGTCGGTCATTTCAAAGGAATTTGAGGTGCGACTGTTGCCATATCCGCGCAAGTCTGGGGCGATCGTCCGAAACCGCTGTGATAGGTGTTCTGTGAAGACAGACATACAATCGCCGGAACCAAAGGATCGGAAATCCTTCGCCTTTGACGGAAACGTTGAGTTTTGTGTGGGACATTTTCTGATTTGGCGATCGAAGGACAATAAAGGTTTGTAGTGAGGACTTTAGTCCTCTCCAAATGCGGACTAAAGTCCTCACTACAAACAATAAAGGTTTGTAGTGAGGACTTTAGTCCTCTCCAAATGCGGACTAAAGTCCTCACTACAAACCAATTTTAGTAAGTTATTCATCCTATTATGTTAATCGCACTTTAAACCTGCCGCTACCGCTGTCGGATACTTGACGGGAACAAAAGCGAGGCCGAACTGCTCTTTTGGACATTGTACAATATGCAATATGCACCAAATCGCTGGGGGGATTTTTTCGATTACCATTTTTCGGCGATTCAAACTGAATAGTTCCGGTTGCTCCGTCAGCGCTAAACTTGGGATCTGCCAGCATTTTTTGCATTCCTTCGCGACTGGGTTGTTGCTGCATTTCCAAAGCTTTGATAAGTGCGCGCGTTGCATCGTAAGCTGAAGATATACGAGTATTTCCCTCTTCTCCCCACAGAGATCTAGCCTGTTGGGGAAATTCTGGGTTGGGACTGCTTAAAGGATGCCAGCTAACAGAAAAAATCAGTTTTTTAAACAAATTTTGCTTTTGCTGTGATGCCAATTCTAACATTTGCGGAAATACCAGCGTCCATGCCCCGACAATCCAATTTCGATCGCCATTAAGTTTTATTATCTCAAATGCCCTGTCTAGAGATACCGTCAGATGAGGGTCTGGAACTAACACGATCGCAGTTTCTCCTTTTCCCTGAATTTCCTCGATCGCTCTTTTGGCGTTGAAGTCTTGTTTAGATAAATCGAAATCGCGAATCCAGACTATTTTTCCCCCTCGGCTGTCTCGAAAATACTTTGTGAACTCTTCCCTAAAAGATGCGCCGAATGGGCTGCCAGGATTGTATACAATTACTGCTTGTTTTTGATTTTTTTCGAGCAGGTATTTCGCTAAATCTTTAGTTATTAAACTGGTCGTATATATACTCCGAAAGAAATTTGTCTTAGGTTCATAGGTTAGTTCTTCCGTGGCTGCACCCGGAGACATCAAAACCAGATTATTGTTATTGTAAATATCTACAGCCTGCATCGTCATCTCGCTGCTAGCGTGACCGACAACTGCTAAAATATCCGGTTGCTTTACCAGTGCAATAGCTCTTTTTTTTGCCTTCTCCCCGTCGTTTTCATCGTCAGCAATAATGATTTTTAGTCCTTTGCCTTTAATGGCTTTACTTGGTGGTAAAAAATCTTGACCTGGAAAGTCTGGATCGCTGTTAGAATTGAGCAATCCCAAATTAACTTCTGTTTGCGCTTGAGCCACTCCGCGCAGAAATTCTTTCCCCCGATCGGCCATATAAACAGAACGATCCGGATTTTTCCGGTTACTCACAGGAAGAACCACAGCTATTGTGTAATAAGGAGTCTTGCTTGCCTCTAGAAAGGCATTATTCATATAAATTAGAGTTTCTGGATCTTTGCCGTTGTCTTCGTTCCAGGATTTTTTGAATAATTTAAAAGCAGATTGATAATTTGATTTGGCCAACTCCTTAACTCCCTTTTCCTTTGACCGAGGCGAAGAAGTTTTTACTAGGATTTCTTCGCCACCACTCACAGAATCTCCCTGGATTAAAGCAGGAGTTTCAGGTGTGCGATTGCGTATTAAATATGTTGATAGCCCGAGTAATACTGCGATCGCAATGAATACAGTCCACTTGGGTGGACGAAGATGTGGCAGTGGTGGCGGTGGTGGCGGTGGTGGCGGTGGTGGTACTACTATAAATAAAATCCCAGCCATGCAATTGTATTGTCGAAGGAGCAGCCAAATGATTGGTATAGTATTAAGCTGCAAGCCTCTGATCGATCGCAAATCTTGCAACACTTCACCAGCAGATTGATAGCGATCGATAAAGTGGTAGCGCACCATTTTATTTAACACTTTTTCCAGATTGTCGCTAATTTGTACGATCGGGCGATCGTGTGTTGCATAGCGCCAGATGATTTCGCAAGTTTTTTTATGATGGAAAAGGTCTTCAATATCTAAACCTGCGATTGCTTGGATGCCCATGATTCCCGCAGCATAGATATCGCTGTTAACTTTTGGTTGATTTTTCCACTGTTCGGCTGGCATATAACCATCTGTACCAACGGCACGAGTTTGAGTTATTTGACCGCCATCGATCGCTAAATTGCTAATAGCTTTGACTGCCCCAAAGTCAATTAAAAAAATTTTGTTATCAGATTTGCGCCGGATTAAGTTTGACGGTTTAATATCCCGGTGAATCATACCTTGAGAGTGTACGCAATCTAAAATTGACAAAAGCTCCAGCAATAAATCAATAACTTCTTGTTTTTTAAACTGCTTTCCGACAAAGAGTTCTTGGTTGAGCGGAGTTCCTTCGATGTATTCTTGAATTAAGTAAAATTTTCCCTTTTGTTGACAGTGATGTATTAACTTAGGAATGCCCTGGCACTTATCGAGATCCTCCAGGGCTTTAGCTTCTTTTTCAAATAGTGCTTTTGCTTCCTGCAAAACTCGCGGATCTTTAGATTGAGGAGGCAAAATTTCCTTGACTACACAAGGAGAATTTTCTGGTTGCTCTAAATCCTTAGCTGTATAGGTAATCGCAAAACCTCCCCGCCCCAATTGTTCAATAATTTCGTAGCGATCGCACAGAATATCTCCTGGATTCAGGCACATAAATTTTTAACAAATTCTCACATTTTTAAAAGCTGGGATTATTACTAATATAATCGGCAATTTTAGCAATAGACTTGCGGATTTGTAGATCGCCACTGGTGCGGCTGTCTATCACAGTCATCACATAGGCTTCGCCGTCAATGTTCATCGCTAAAGTTGTGCCTAGCACCAGGGAATTCTCCCCGGTTTTTTCGCCCAACCATTGAGCTTTACTTCCTTTCAAGGCGGCAAATCCCAAAGCGCGATCGTACTGCTGGTTGAGAGTTTCTACTAACAGTTTAGCGCCCGGTGTTTCGCCGTTGTAAATTTGCACCATCATTTCGGTGAGTTCGTTAGCAGTTACGCGGTTGGGCCCGGAACCGGGGTTGGCGGGCATAGTTTTTTCCCCCATTAATTTAAAGTTCACGCGGGTGACTTGGTAGCCGCGATTTTCTAAGAATTGATTGATGTAATCGGAACCCAAATAATCGATCAGTTGATTGGTGGCGATGTTGCTGCTGCGATCGATCATTTCTTCTAACAGTAGTTGTACCGGGTAATTGCGCCTAGACAAAATCTTCGTCGATGAGTCTTCGGTGAAATTGCCCGGATCGACGAATACTTCATGGTTCAGACTGATTTTTTCTTTGTCGAGTTTTTGCATCAGGGCGACAGCTATCGGCACTTTAATTAAGCTGGCCGGGCTGATAGGAGGCACATCGCCCCGGAGGTTGACGCACTCTCTAGAAAGGTGGCAAATCCCGATCGACGCTTCATTCGACAAACCGCTTGAACGGGCAACCTCTGCCAAAAAATCGGATTTTGCTTGCTGGACTTGAGAGGTTGCTACGGTTAAATTTTCCCGGTATTCTTGAGCTTTGGAGGCTGTGAGGGGAGCTAAAAATGAATTTTGCGGAACTTCTTGTAAGTTGTTGAGGGCCTGGTGCCACAAAAATTGAGTTTGCTGCGAAGATTCGATCGACTGATTTGACTTCCCTCCCGTTTCTACGGCTCGGTTGGCTAAACGGACTGCTTGCTGTAAGTTGTCGTTAGATCTCTGTTCTACTAATATTTGAACTTCCACCTCTTGCAACTGCTGTACCAATTTTTCTTGAGAATTGCCGGCGAAGGGAACTAAGCCAGAGAGCAGGGTTGGTTCTGGGGAGGGTGAGGCGGGTTGTTCTAGTTGGGTGACGAGCCGATCGCGAATTTTGTAGAGTTCGTCTAGGGAACGCGGATTAGATGATTGAGCAAGTGAACTGGCGATGGTTAACACCTGAACCAGTCCGATGCTGGCTGCTACTGCCGCCATCTTGTTTGCGATCGACAAAAAACGGCTGAACCCTGGCATACTCGACATCCTCAACACAACCAAATTCAATCTAATCAGCTATTATTGCACGATTCAAACGATTTTAGATTTTAGATTTTAGCCGCAGCCGTAGGGTGCGGATACATCGACAATCCTC
>NZ_JAEQCB010000312.1:0-1442 GCF_020738785.1 Microcoleus sp. PH2017_05_CCC_O_A
AGTTCTCAAGTTAGGCAATGTCCAATGCAATCTTTGCTTCGCAAATCGATACCAATGATCGACTCCAAAGCGTCGTAAATATTTGAACCAAACAGTTTCGCTTGGGTAGAGTTCGTTCTCCAACCCAAGCCAACCATAAGGGTGGAAATGGCTGACCATTTGACATGGGCTTCATTCTTTCCACCAGGATTAAATTGACTTTTTGTCCAGGGGCGCGATAAAAATGCAAGTCAATCCATTGTCTGACTCGGACTTTTCCCAAATCTGGATGTTCGTCAATTTCAATCTCTGTATCCGCTTGGAGCCATGTGGTTGGGTCATTGAGTCTCATTTTTTGCCCATGTTTGGGTGGTCTACCGCGACCACTATAGGCTGGTGGTGCTGACCACTCTTCAGGCATTCTTTCGGACTCTCATTAAACAATCAGCTTGAATGGAAGCTTGCTTTAGCGCTAGCACCCAACTTGCATTGCCATATTCTCGGTCTAAGACTGCTAATACTGGATTGATGCTTTGTTCACAGACAAGTTTAAGTTGGGAAGCTGCTTGAAGTATGGGTGAAGACCCACTACTTATTCTTTCATGGAGCAGGGGTAATGCCCAACTTCCGATCGCTTCAGGTATCCACGCAATTGTACTGTACCCCTGTCCCACAATGCAGCCGCTCTGATATTCATGGGTTCTGTCTTTTAACGTTTTGGCATCTCGTCTGCCCCATGCAGTGTGGTCGATTGCTACTAATATATGTTCCGTTGGGGCTGCTTCTTTCTGTAATTGCTCTAGATACAGCAGCATCAGTTTTTTTCGGTCTGGTCTACAGTCTTGTAATGCTTCATAGATGCGCTTGCCATTGACGCTTGAATAATGGATTGAGTGAAAATTCCGCTAAACATGACGCATTTCTGGTGGTCATCACTGAATCCATCAGCTCGAATGTTGCATACGAGAGCTTGCACCAATAATTCATATGCTGCTTGACGAAAGTCCTTTAATCGTTCACTGTTCATTTAAGGAGTGGATAGGTTTTCTTTTTCACCGTCATTCTCTCCTGGCGCGGTGGCTCTAGTTCTTCTTTTGCCACCGTTCTCATCTTTGGTTAGTCTAAACTACAGTAAGAATGGCGAAGAGTTTTGCCATCAATTGCGATCACCTCTCCTGGATTAAAGCAACTAATAGATTGAATCCAACTCAAAAAATATTTCTGAAATTGCTCCGGCTTGAGACGAGAAAATACTCTCGCAATTGTGTCGTGTGAGGGTATGCCATTCGGTAATTATAAAATTTTCTTTAACCATTCGTATTTAGGTAGTGCCCTGAAGGAAAGGATCGAAGCAAGCTATAATCAGAGAAGTGTTTGCCATAGCGTGATATGACATTAGAAATTAATTGTTGCCCTAATTGTGGCTCAAAAGAAGTTAGTCGGAACGGTAAAACTCGGCATCA
>NZ_JAEQCB010000313.1:0-1435 GCF_020738785.1 Microcoleus sp. PH2017_05_CCC_O_A
AAGTAAACTATAGACAAAGGTTTCAAATTTGAAAGTTTTGAAGAAATATGCTAAATATAAAATTAAAAGTGGAGGAAAGTTTTGATGACTGAGAATGCCGTGAAAGTAGATATCTCATTTCAATCACTGCTGGAAGCTATTTCGTCACTGGGAGTTGCTGAAAGATACAAGATATGGGAATTTTTGGAAGCTGAATTATTCCCGAATGAGGACGATTCTCCCGAAGACATTGCTGAAATTGAAAATGAAAACTTTCCACTACTCACGGAGTTGGGCATTCCGTTGGCAGCAGAGTGCAAGGCGTTATAATTAAAAATGCAAAATGCAAAATTCCAAATGGAAGCTACAGAGGAATCGGGAGTATGAGGAGATATGCAAATTGTTTGGACAAAACACGCCCAGGAACGTCAGCTACAATGGGAAGAGCGATTGAAAATTACCAGGGAAGAGGTTGAGGCGGCCCTCACCAATCCTCAACAGATTATCGTGGAAGATGATGTATTGGTTGCTCAAATCAAACGAGGCAACGGTCTTCTTAGAGTACCCTTTGTTGAAATTGGCAAAACCAGACGAATCTTAACTCTGTAGTGGACTAATCAAGTTAAGCGATATTGGCAGGAGAATCCTAATGAAAGTTAAATACGATGCAGAAGCAGACATTCTAATTTTTATCTTCCGTGATGCGTTTCCAGCCAATGCTATCTCTGAACCTGGAGGCGTGATTGTCAGTTATGACGAAAATGATGAACCAGTTAGCATCGAATTTCTCAATGCCTCCAAACGTCAACTGTTGAATCCTCAAGAGCTCATGCTAACGATCGCAACTTAGTTGATGGGCTTTAGCGAGATGGCACGGTAATATTGTCAGCTTTCTTGATTTAGCTATTTTTCAAATATTTACCCAAAAACTCTAACTGGTTCACCATTTCCTCTGCTGTCTTATTAGCGGTTAGTTCCATAATGGCTCTAACTTGCTCCCCGACGGAATAATCTTGTGAGATCAGCGCAATGCCAGCATGAGATTCCTCTCCGATCAAAAACTCAGTATGTAACTGACAGAAGTCTCCAATATTGTGACTGTAAAGGACTCTGTTTTGAGTGGCAGCTAGCCGAAGTTGTTCTTCGTCAATTAACCCTTCTGTTTGAGTTTCATTGACGGTGGTTACATCGACTTGACGCGATCGTAATGCCCGTAGAAGAGACTGATCTTGCGAGTCTTCATCTAGGTAAAGCTTAATCTCACTCATACTTCTTTACCAACGTTGCTGTACAAAGCTTCCAGACGCTTGGCTTCTGCTGCTTGATGAATCAAATCAGTTTCAATTTCTTTGGTGTTGGCATGATAGTAGGTGAGTGCGGCGTAGACTTCGGCGAGGGTGAGATGAGAAATGCGATCGCAAATCTCTTCAGCATTCAATCCTCGCTTGTACCAGGT
>NZ_JAEQCB010000044.1:0-39753 GCF_020738785.1 Microcoleus sp. PH2017_05_CCC_O_A
TTGGGAGTTTTCTCAGCTAATTGATCTAAAGCCTGTTGTGGAGAAGACAGATTTTTGCTAAGTGCGATCGCAATTAATCGATCGGACTTCGCAACCTCTCTCAAAATATAGCCGATCGCCTCACCCGCCGCCTTAATCAGATCGTGATTGTCGAGAATATTCGGATTTTTTGCCAACTTTTCGGCCATCTTATTTCCCAACTCATTCGCCGCCATATTCCCTGCAATACCGCCCGCGATCGTTGCTAAAATAGAAATCCCCCCAACCGTTGGATTGGCAATCGCACCCAATGCTGCTGTCACACCCGGATTAGCGATCGCGCTGGCAATCATTGGCGCAACACCCATCACCGCACTGCATCCAATTACCCTAACTTTAGTATTAGCTAAATCTACTAACGACATAATTTAAATACTTCTCATACTTTGGAATAGTTTAGCGCGGCGAGATAATTAAATACAAGGTTAATTTACCGCCTTTAATATCAGCTATTCAGTCGTCTTTAGACGACTTTAGCTGTGAGACAGGGGTTTTCAACCCCTGGCGGCCCCAGCAACTAGCTGAGGGCCTCCGCCACCCCTGGCGGCCCCATTGGTCAATAACCAGGTCAAACGTAGTCACAGACTGCTGTTTACCCCCGAGGCCAGATCCCCCCTTAGCTTGCCCCCTACTCCCCCTTCTTAAGGGGGGGACAGGATTCCGATCAAAGTCCCCTTCTTAAGGGGGATTTAGGGGGATCTGGCCTCAGCAACAAACGAGAGATACAAAAAAGGGTTCCAGGCTTAAGTTGACAACAAACTGGCCGCCCCGCTCTCCTATTTGTAAAGTTTTTTTTCAACCCGATCGCACAGCTTGTATTTAACGGATAATGTCTGTTTATTTATTTTTGTCCCACCAGCGATCGCCCTCAAAACAACTTTACTTTTCTTTACAAACCAACAACCAAAAGACGGCGCCGAACACAATAATTTCGTTACAGACTTTAAATGCGACGCGCGATCGACTAAAGTAAAAAAAATGGCTTTATCCGTTTATTCATCGCAAAGGAAACAAAGCTCATGGTTCAACGCGGTTCGACAGTCCGGATTCTCCGCAAAGAATCCTTCTGGTATCAAGAAGTGGGCACCGTTGCTACGGTAGACCAAAGCGGCATTAAATACCCAGTTATCGTTCGCTTTAGCAGCGTCAATTATGCCGGCGTCAACACCAACAACTTCGCCCAAAGCGAATTAATCGAAGTGTCAGCACCCAAAGCCAAAGCCAAAGCACCAGCAGCACCAGCAGCACCAGCCGCAGGAAAGGCACCAGCAGCAAAAGCAGCAGCCAAACCAGCAGCACCAGCCGACGGCGCTCCTAAATAAGGCTAACCAAATAACTAGACTCAAGAGCGCTAATTGTGCCAGAACTGCCAGAAGTAGAAACTATTTGCCGGGGTTTGAACCAACTTACCCTCGATCGCGAAATATTGGGCGGAGACGTGCTGTTACATAGCTCGATCGCCCGCTCAATCTCTGCGACCGATTTTTTGACAAAACTCAAAGGAAAGTCGATCGCATCTTGGTACAGGCGCGGCAAATACCTCCTGGCAGAACTATCGCAATGGAGAGGGGGAGAGGGAGAGAGTGGGAGATCGGGAGAGGGGGAGAGGGGGAGAGTGGGAGAATTCTCACCTCAAACTTTCAGTTCTTCTCTTCAATCTTCTTCCTTCTCCCTTCTGCCCTCAAATGCTGGCTGGTTGGGCGTTCACCTGCGGATGACCGGACAATTGCTGTGGGTAAACCAATCCGAACCCCTACCAAAACACGCCCGAGTCCGCCTATTTTTTGCAGGAAACCAAGAATTACGCTTTGTAGACCAACGCACCTTCGGGCAAATGTGGTACGTCCCCGCAGAAACCGAGGTTTCCAGTACAGTCACCGGCCTCAAAGTCCTAGGCCCGGAACCGTTTTCCGACGAATTTACCACAGAATATTTAGCCCGCAAGCTGCACCGACGGGCGCGACCAATTAAAACAGCATTGCTAGACCAGTCACTGGTAGCGGGTTTGGGCAATATCTACGCTGACGAAACTTTGTTTTTGTCGGGAGTGATGCCGACAACTCTGTGCGCTGATTTGACAGAAGTGCAAATCGATCGCATTCATACAGCTATTATTCAAGTTTTACAGCAGGCGATCGCCTCCGGCGGCACCACTTTTAGCAATTTTCTCAACGTCCAAGGCGTCAACGGTAACTACGGTGGCGTCGCTTGGGTGTACAATCGCGCCGGTCAACCCTGTCGTACTTGCTCAATGCCGATCGAAAAGATAAAATTAGCAGGGCGATCGACTCATTACTGCCCCGCGTGTCAGAAATAACCAGGAAGGTACGTTCCTCGATCAAAGAGCGCTGAAGCGCAACTACGTACCTAATACGCAGGAGGGTACGATCATCGATCAAAGAGCGCTGAAGCGCAACTACGTACCTAATACGCAGGAGGGAACTACGTACCTAATACGCAGGAGGGTACGATCACCTTTGTTTTTTACCAAAATATTTGCTCCAAACCCTCAATCTCAGTTCAAAAACCTGGTTTCTTGCTTCGAGTGCATCAGTTATATCTACTATTAAAGCCAAATCGGCATTAAAATTTGTATACTTTTATAAATGAAACAGAGCAAATTATGGCAATCAAAAAAGGTAGCATAGTCCGCGCAATTCGCGAGCAACTCGAAAACAGCCTAGAAGCCCAAGCCAGCGATCAGCGCTTTTCCTCCTATCTATTTGAAAGCAAAGGCGAAGTGATGGATGTTCGCGGCGAGTACGCCTTCGTCAAATTTGGTAAAGTCCCCACCCCCAATATTTGGCTGCGCGTAGACCAACTCGAAGATTTTAAGTAAACTCACAGTTATAGACGTAACTCTTAGGTACGTTGTTGCGCTTGGGCGCTCTTTCATAGATCGAAGAGCGCCCAAGCGCAACAACGTACCCACTCAAAGGTAACGTAGATTACATACAGTGCACTCGATCGCACTTAAGCTCATTCTTAAAATCTAAAAGTTAGCATCTAAAATCGCATGAATCCCCCATCAACCCGCGTATCAATTATTGGTGCAGGCAAAGTCGGTAGCACCTTAGCCCAACGAATTGCCGAGAAAAATCTAGCAGATGTAGTATTGTTAGATATCGTCGAAGGTTGGCCGCAGGGCGTTGCTTTGGACTTGATGCAAGCAAGGGGAGTCGAACGGCACGATCGCCAAATTGTCGGTACAAATGATTATATAGATACAGCCAACTCAAATATCATCGTCATTGCCGCCGGTATCCCCCGCAAACCCGGTATCAATCGCGAAGATTTAATTAAAATCAATGCTCAAATTGTCACAGAAGCTGCCAAACAGGCGATCGCCCATTCCCCCGAAGCAATCTTAATTGTAGTCACAAATCCCCTAGATATTATGACATATCTAGCCTGGGAAGCTTCCGGTTTGCCAAAACACCGAGTCATCGGTATGGGCGGCATTCTCGACTCCGCCCGCTTTCAAACTTTTATTGCCATGGAATTGGGCGTTTCCATTGCCCAAGTGTGCGCCACAGTCATCGGTTCCCACGGCGATTTGATGGTTCCCTTACCGCGCTATTCCACAGTCAACGGCATTCCCATCGCTCAACTGATGGATGCAGGGGCGATCGATCGCATCGTACAGCGGACTCGCCACGGTGGCGCCGAAATAGTAGGATTGATGAAGAATTCTAGCGCCTATTTTGCACCCGCATCTTCCGCCTGTTTGATGGTAGAATCAATTTTACTCAATCAGTCGCGACTCTTGCCTTGCTCAGTTTATTTGAACGGTCAATACGGCGTGCAAGATATATTTTTAGGTGCTCCCTGCCGCTTGGGATATCAGGGCATCGAACAGATACTGGAACTCGAACTTAGCGATGCAGAAAGAGCCGCTTTTCAGGATTCTGGTAAACTGGTTTTGCAAAGTATTGAGGAAGCCGAAACCATACTGAAAAATGCTGGTTAAGCAAGTCAGCAGAAAGTATCCGGCTTGTGCACCCGAAAAAATGTACAGCCTCAATATTTCGGGTGAGACAATTTCATCAATAAGACTTACGCAGTCTCGACTAAAAAAGCCCGGTTGATTATTTTTACCCCTCTTGATTTTCTCACTTAATTATTATGTTAAGAAACTAGGTTTCTGTCTCAGCCCCGATTTAACCTAAAATTCCTTGACTTTAGCCTAAAATGTGATATAGTTGAGTAATATATTGTATCAAAAATGTTAACCAACCCAACAAAAGCGCTCAAAAGGAAATAAAGTCTTAGAGCATCGGTTTTGTTGGTTTAATTTAAGCAGAGCCTACAACGAAAACCAACTGGTTGACCGGAAAACTCAGCTCGAATGAGGTGGATTTCAATAAGTTTAATAAATAGAAGCGATATCATAAAATAATTTGAAGGCCCGGCAAATCATCGAAATGATTCCATAGCTCCAAAATCTGGATTAAACCGAATTTAAAACAGATAAGTTGAGAATTCGAGAAAACCAGAGAAAACTCAAGAAAAGCCGATCGCCTAAATTCAAACAAATCTTCATAGAGGCACTCCCAACAGGATATTCGATCGCCAAACTTAGGACAATATCAATCGAGTTTGCGATAATCAGAAAAAGGTGATAATTGCAACCACAGGCGATCGGAAAAAAATGTCAAGATTAGTTCAGGACTCTGGGCGCGCTTGCGCCGTGAAACCGGGTTTCTGCTTTTCACTTTCGGAGATTCCCTGATTTAATTACCTTAAGATACCGGGTTGATGATTCAACAGTTGACAGTTGACAGTTGACAGTTTGAGAGCGACCTTTACCCTTAAGTCCGAGGATTGGAGTAATGAATAGTCTGATTTTAATTTCTCCCGCTCAGGGAGAGGCTTTCAACCAATTATTTCTGGTAAAACTCTCAATTATTGACAATTTATGCACTCTTCCCATCACCGATCGCCCGTTTTTACAGTAAATATACCAAGTTAAGCTCCTGGTTCGACCTCCCAATCTAGAAAAAATACGGAAATGCAGCGCGAGTAGCTGCTAAGTGCTAGGAGAAGGAGGAGAATTTGCCCTCTGCTTTTAGATTTACAGCAACCGCGCCCATCAGGGTTAGGACGTTCTCGCATGGCACAAACCCTTGCGTTCGATTGTTTCTTCACTTCGCTCAACTGTCAACCCTTATCTAAGCCAGCGAAGCTTTCAACTGTCAACTCTTCTCTAAGCAAGCTGTCAACTGTCAACTATCAAACGATTTTGGATTTTGGATTGGGGATTTTGGATTGGGGATTGTCAACTGTCAACTGTCAACCCTTATCTAAAGCGGGCAAGCTGTCAACTGTCAACTGTCAACTGTCAACTGTCAACTGCTATACCAGGCTCAACTTGCCGAGCGCTATTGGGATGCTATGTACCTCGATACCAAACCGCAAAATAACTAAACAAATAACAATATGTTTCATGAATATTTGTATCAAGAAGTAACCGACTTGCGCCAAAAGCTAGCTCACCTAGAAAGAGAAATGCAGTCTCAAACCTGGTTCAAAAAGCTGCAAGCGCTGATGGGAGTGATTGGCAAAATTCGTCAATCCTTAGACTTAGAAACAATATTCAAAATTACAGCCACCGAAGTTCGGCAACTCCTAAATGCCGATCGAGTCGCCGTTTACCGGTTCATTCCCGAATCCGACTGGAACGACGGCGAAGTAGTATCAGAAGACGTACTTCCCCAATTCAGCCCATCCCTGGGTGCAAAAGTTCACGATCACTGCTTCGGCGAACAATTTGCAGCCAACTACGCCAAAGGTTACGTTCAAGCTGTCAGCGACATCTACAAAGCCCGGTTGAGCCCCTGTCACCTCAGAATCCTCAAGCGATTTCAAATCCGAGCAAACTTAGTCGTACCCCTGCTACAAGGTCAACATTTGTGGGGATTGCTGTGCATTCACTCCTGCGGTCAACCCCGCGATTGGCAGGAAGACGAAATCGAATTTGCCAAACAAGTAGGAGAACATTTAGCAGTTGCAATTTATCAGGCCGAATTGCACTCGCAAACCCAAAGACAATTAGCAGAAATCGAATCGACGCAGCAGAAACTCCGCGACAGCGAGCAAAAATATCACCAAATTCTCGATTCGATCGCCGATATGGTATTAGTCAAAGGCCCAGAATCGAAAATCGTTTGGGCAAATCAAGCATTCCGCGACTATTACGGCATGACTGAAGAGGAACTTCAAGGCATTGTAGACGCACCTTTCTCCAATCCAGACAATACTCTCCAGTACATCAAAGATGACGCTTTCGTATTTGAAACCGGACAGACTCTGCAAATTGCCGAAGAACCGGTGACGCGCCACGACTCAGAAGTGCGACTGTTTAGCACAGTCAAAGCACCCATCCGCAACGAAGACGGCCAAATTACAATGACTGTCGGCGTCTCCCGGGACATGACGGAACGCAAAGCAGCAGAAGAAGCCGTCAAAGCCAGCGAAGCCAAATACCGTCGTTTGGTAGAAACCTCCCAAGACATGATTTGGTCGGTGAATGCCCAGGGGCGTTTCACCTTCGTCAACCCAGCAGTTAGATATATCTACGGTTACGAACCAGCAGAAATGCTCGATCGGCCTTTCTCGGACTTTATGACACCAGAACAAAGCCGGAAAGATTTACAAGTTTTCCCCTGCTTGCTTGAGGGAGAATCAGTTTTTCAGCACGAAAGCACCCACATCGCCAAAGACGGCAGCATCAAACATTTGATGTTCAATGCCATAGCCCTGTACGACGACAGCGGAAACGTCCTCGGCACCACCGGTACAGCCACCGACATTACCGATCGCAAACGGGCAGAATCCGCCTTGCAACACGCAAACGCCGAACTAGAGCGCAGAGTAGAAGCCCGTACCGCCGAACTGCAACAGACTTTTGCCGCCCTCAGTGTCAGCGAAGCCAAGTTCCGGACGATCGCAGCCACCATCCCCGGAGCTCTGTTTCAATTTTGCAGCCGCGATGGAGTGTGGAGAGTTGACTATATGAGCGATCGCATCGCAGATATAGCCGGCATCACCGCAGCAGAAATGATGGGAAACATCGCCTCTTTCATTTCCCACGTCCACCCCGAAGACCTCGAAAGCTTCATCGCTTCCATCAACGAAGCCGTTGAAAATACCTGCCTGTGGCACTACGAAGGGCGGTTAGTCAAGCCCGATGGCGAGATTCGCTGGTGGCAAGGCGACTCAATTCCCACCCGCAGCGAAACCGGCGAAATCGTATTTTCCGGTGTATTGCTCGACATCAACGATCGCAAAGTTGCCGAAACAGCCATCCGAGAAAGCCAGCGACAGCTACAAGAAGCCCAAAGACTAGCCCACGTCGGCAATTGGGAACTAGATACAACAACGGGAACCGTCACTTGGTCAGAGGAACTCTTCCGCATCCACGGACTCGAACCAGCGGCCACAGCACCCAGCCGAGAAGAGCAAATCGCTCTGATCCATCCAGAAGATTTAGAATTTTGGCATACAGAAGTACAGCGGGGAGTTGACTTCGGCATCCCCTTTGATTTTGACTTCCGCGTTTACCGCCCCGACGGTACCTTGCGACACCTCAACACCCTGGGCCGCGCCGAAATCGATGCCAGTGGCAAGGTGCTAAAATTGTTCGGCACGGCGATCGACATTACCGATCGCTTCCTTGCAGAAGAAGCCCTGAGACAAGCAGCAGCCGAGTTGGAAGACAGAGTGAGCGATCGCACTGCCGAACTTTCCCAAGCAGTCACTCAGTTAGAACAAGAAATTGGCGATCGAAAACTTGCAGAAGCAGCGGTGCAAGTTTCCGAACAAAACCTGCGAACAATCTTTAACAATGTCTACGATGCTATCTTCATTCACGATTTAGAAGGAAACATTCTCGATGTCAACAATCGAATGTTAGAAATGTACGGAGTGAGCCAGGAACAAGCAACAAAATTATCAATTATCAACGACTATTCAAGCGGCGATAATCCCATAGAACAAACGGCAGAACTTTGGGCTAGAGTATTAGCCGGCGAAACAGGTCGCATGGAATGGAAAGCGAGGCGTCCCAACGACGGTTCAACTTTTGATGCAGAAATTGCCCTGTCCAAAATCAATCTTAACGGCAATGTTAACATCATTGCCAACGTGCGAGATATTAGCGATCGAAAACAGGCAGAAGCAGAACTGCAACGCGCTCAACAATTTATGGAATCAGTCCTCAAAACCATACCCGTAGGAGTAGTTGCCAAGGAGGCCAAAGAGTTGCGATTTGTACTGTGGAACCCCGCAGCCGAAACTTTGCTCGGTTTCAGTGCAGCAGAAGTTATGGGCAAAAATGATTACGACTTTTTCCCCACAGAACAAGCTGATCTTTTCACCGCCAAAGACCGGGAAGTGCTCGACAGCGGGCAGATGGTAGAAATCGCCGAAGAAGATATTCAAACGAGCCAAGGAGAATCGCGGATATTTCACACCAAGAAAACAGCAATACTCGATGCTGATGGCACACCGCAATATCTATTAGCTGTCACCGAAGATATTACCGATCGCAAACTAGCAGAAATTGCCTTGAGGCGATCGTCCGCCCAACTCAAGCAGCAAGCCGATCGAGAAAAATTGCTCAACATTCTCACCGCTCAAATCCGCAATTCCCTCGACTTCGACAGCATCGTCACAGTCGCAGTTCAGGAAATTCGCGCTTTCCTGAAGATCGATCGCTGCAACTTTGCCTGGTATCGCGAAGACGGGGAGGAGCCTTTCTGGGAAATTATTAAAGAATCTCGCCACCCCCAACTTCCCGATTTAACAGGTCCCTATCGGGCTTCAGATTTTGGCCCCGTTGGAGAACAAATATTGCATATGGAAATAGTGCGGCTGGATGATGTCGAAACAGTCGCAGATCCTGCTTGGAAACAAACCATTCGAGGGATGGGCTACCAATCTGTATTAGCCATCCCCATGCAGGCACTTTCCGGGGTAATGAGCGCAATTACCTGCTGCAACAGCAATGTTGTGCGGCCCTGGAGCGATAGCGAAGTCGAATTGTTGCAAGCGATTACAGTTCAATTGGCGATCGCCCTCAACCAAGCCGATCTTTACGCCCAAACTCGCAATAAAGCTCGCGAATTAGAGCAAACCTTGCTGCAATTAACCAGCGCTCAATCGCAGTTAATTCAAAGCGAAAAAATGTCATCTCTCGGTCAACTCGTCGCAGGAGTTGCCCACGAAATTAACAATCCAGTTAACTTTATTTACGGCAATCTCAGCCATGCTAACGAATATACTCAAGACTTGCTGCACCTGATCGAACTTTACCAAAACTACTATCCCGATCCGGTGCCGGAAATTCAACAGGAAGTCGAAGCAATTGAACTCGAATTTCTAATGGATGACTTACCGAAACTGCTTTCGTCAATGAAAGTCGGTGCAGACAGAATTCAGCTCATCGTTGCATCTCTACGCACATTCTCCCGCATGGACGAAGCAGAAATGAAAGCCGTCAACATCCACGACGGTATAGATAGCACTCTGATGATTTTGCAGCACCGGGTCAAAGCAAAACCCAATTATCCCGAAATAGAGGTGATCAAAGAATACGGTCAATTGCCGTTAGTAGAATGTTATGCCGGACAGCTAAATCAAGTATTTATGAATATCTTGAGCAATGCTTTAGATGCTTTGGAAGAAAGAGATGCGCGGCTTTCTGTCGAGCAAATGCGGGAAAATCCCAGCTCGATCCGCATCTGGACTGAAATGCCAAAACCCGATCGAATATTAGTTCGGATTGCTGACAATGGCCCGGGCATGACAGAGACTGTCCGCAATCAACTTTTTAACCCATTTTTCACCACTAAACCTGTGGGGAAAGGCACTGGGATGGGCTTGTCAATTAGCTATCAAATTGTTACAGACAGACACAACGGCTCGTTGAAATGCACTTCTGCGCCGGGAGAGGGTGCCCAATTTGCGATCGAGATTCCGCTCAAAGCTAATCGCTAATCATAGGTACGTTGTTGCGCTTCAGCGCTCTCGATCTATGAAAGAGCGCTTAAGCGCAACAACATACCTAAAAGTTAATTTCTAGGTATCTCATTCCTAACCGCTTCTAACAACCTATCTAAATCTACTCATGAACAGCAAAACTAGAGTCAGTCCAAGTCTGCGGTGTAACTTCCTCAATGTAAAAAGTAGCGCATCACTGCTTGCTTACTGCTCGGCTTGGGCTCAACAGTAGGCTTGACCACAATTCCCCAGTTAGAGTTTGCGACTTTGAGGTAAAAATATTGAATTGTAGTTAATGATTCATTCGTGCCTGGTGTTTGTTCGGTTGTCACACCAACTAAGCCGGGAGCAACTCGCATGAATCAAGCGCAAATGAATTATACAGCTATTGTCACCAGTTTTCAAATTCTGGGTAAATGAGTAAATTTAGGTAGAAATAGACAGATTTCTTGAAACAGATGTTAACCCGACTTGATATTGCCCAGATTTATCAGCATTTCTGTCACTGCGCCACTGTCCAAAGGTTTAGAAAACAAATATCCCTGAGCTAATTCGCAGTCGAGTGCCCGAAGCTGGGCTAACTGTTCGGCTGTCTCCACACCTTCGGCGATCGCATTTAATCCCAAATTGTGAGCCAAAGTTACGATCGCCCGCACAATCTGCAAAGGCTGACCCCCGCCGTTGCCGTTTTCGATCGCCCCCAAGCGACTCACAAAAGATCGATCGATCTTCAGCGTATCCAGCGGAAAGCGGTGCAAGTAACTCAAAGACGAATAGCCCGTACCAAAATCGTCGATCGACAATCGAATATTTCTACCTTTTAATTGGGCGAGTACAATATTAGCCTTAGCCACATTTTCTACGATCGCGCTTTCAGTGATCTCCAATTTCAAACAACTCGGAGCGCAGCCAGTTTCTGCCAAAATTTCATCTATATGTTCAATTAAATTCGCCATTCCTAACTGCTTTGGAGAAAGATTGACGCTCATTGTTAATTGTGAAGGCTCGACAATTGGTAACTGGAAATTGGGAATTGGGAATCGCGAATTGGTAATTGGGAATTGGGAATCGGCAATCGGTAATTGGTAATCGGGGATTGGTAATTGGAGATTGGAAATTGGGAATTTTTTCCCTCTTCCCTCTTCCTTCTTCCCTCTTCCCTCTTCCCTCTTCCCCCTTCCCTCTTCCCTCTTCCTTCTTCCTTCTTCCTTCTTCCTTCTTCCTTCTTCCATCAACATTTCTTGCCAAACGCGCAATTGTCGGCAAGCTTCGCGCAGCACCCAGGCTCCCAGAGGCACGATCAAGCCTGTTTCTTCAGCTACAGGAATAAAAGTAGAAGGCGGTACTAAACCCCGAATCGGGTGCTGCCAGCGCACCAAAGCCTCAAAACCCTCGATCGCACCGCTGGCGAGGGAAAAAATCGGTTGGTAGTGGACAATAAAGTGCGAACATTCATCCTTACTTTCCCCTAATTCCTCCTTGCCAAAAATAGCTAATCGCAGGTCTGTTTCTAACTGCAAGAGGGAGATAGTTTGGTCGTGCATCGCCAAATTAAACACCTCGTGGCGGGCTTTACCCAAAGCTTTAGCACGGTACATAGCAATATCAGCATCGCGCAGGAATTCTTCGGGATGGCTGTATAAAGCACTCTGCTGGCCGTTCAACTCGTCACTTTCTACTATTCCTAAGTCACCTCGACTGAAAACAATCCCAATGCTAGCGGTGGTAAATACTTCATGCCCTTCGAGGTTAAACGGAATCTTCAGTTCTGTTTGTATCCTGTTAGCTGCTAGGGTGGCGTCGCTGAAGCTCTGAATGCGGTCTAGCAGAATGGTAAATTCGTCTCCCCCCAACCGGGCGACTGTATCCGAAACGCGCACGCAATCCTGAAGCCGCTGCCCTAGGGCAATTAGCAGTTTATCCCCAAGAATGTGTCCTAAAGAATCATTAACTATTTTGAAGCGGTCTAAATCTAGGAACAGGACGGCAAATTTGTAATCTGGGGAATGTTTGGAACGGCGGATCGCTTGTCCTAGCCTGTCGATGAACAAAAGGCGGTTAGGTAAACCCGTCAGCGAATCGTGAAAGGCGCCGTGCAGTAGTTGCTGTTCTACTCGCTTGCGCTCGGTGACATCTCTGATAATAATTTGGGCGGCGGCTGAGCCTTGATAAATAGCAGGGATGCCGGCAACTTCAACGTCTATGATTTCTCCGTCAAGCCGCATCAATTTTTCTTCGGCAAGCTCGATCGGCTGATTTTCTTCCTCGACTTGTCTCATCCGTTCTCTGGCTTTTTCGACATAGTTTGGATGAACGATATCCAATACCGGAAAGCCGATGAGCTCTGCCGGAGATCTGGCGCCGAGGAGTTTAGCGCCAGCGGCATTGATGTAGACGATTTTTCCTTGACTGTGAACGGCGATCGCTTCGGGAGATAGTTCTACTAAACGACGATAGCGTTCTTCACTTTCTTGGAGAGATACTATCAGCTCGCAGCGCTCTTGTTCGGCTCGCTGGCGTTCGATTTCCATTCTGTGAACTGCCAGAAATTTACCGATGCTTTGAGCCATCAGTTCTATGATTTCTCTGGCCTGCGATTCAAAATTTTTATGTCTGGCTTTTTGCGAACAAAAGCTCAAAGTACCATAAATTTTATCGTTGACAAATATCGGTGTGCCAATGTATGATTCTATGTTCAAATCTTGATAAACTTGATGGTCGCCAGTTTTCAGTATTTCTTTGATGTGAGAACACGCCATGGTTTTTTGGGATTTGATTACTGCTGCACAGTAAGTATCGCTAAGATTTAATTTTAAGCCTTTGTTAAAATATTTGATGTTGCTTTTGACGGAGCGAATCAGAAAAGATTGACTTTCAACTTGAGCAATAATACCAATAGAGAGTCCAAAAATTAAACAGCCTGCTGTCAGATAATCATCAACCAGTTCTTGAAAGTTTTGATAGTGATAAGTTGTAATCCGGTGCAAATGTTTGAGGTTGGCACTGAATGTGGCTAAATCTTGAGACTTTAAAAATAATTCTTCTTCCGAGCGCTGGCGGTCTGTAACATCGGTTTGAACTCCAATAAAGTGAGTTAAGTGTCGCCGAAAATTGTATACGGGAGCAATAGAAAGTTCGTTCCAAAAAGGTGTTCCATCTTTCCGAAAATTACGCAAAATCACTTGGCATTCTTTCCCTTCTCGAATGGCAGTTTGCAGCTCTTTTGCAGCGGGGCAATTGGTATCTTTTCCCTGTAAAAATCGGCAATTTTTACCAATTAATTCCTCTCTGCTATAACCGGTGATCCGCTCAAAACTGGGATTGACATAAATAATTGGATTATCTGCAACTGTGGCGTCGGCGATCGCAATGCCGTTGCTGGTACTCTCGATCGCCCGTTCCATCATTTGCAAGCGCTCTTGCGATCGAATGCGATCGATCGCCGCAGCTAACAGATTGGCGATCGCTTCTACAAAATAAACGTCATCCTGGTTAAAAACGCGCTCTTGCTTGCTGTGTACCCCCAAAATGCCCCAGACAGCCGACTCAGCAGTCTTCCCAGGTTCTGCTTGTCCCCAGTTCTTTTTCGCCTGTCCTCGATTTCCGGGAACGATCGCAGTGACGCCGCTGACAGCCTGGTGGTTGTGCAGCAGTGGCGACTCGCTAAAGCGGGTTTCTACTCGCAAATCTGCGACGATTATCGGTTCACCAACTAGCAATGTGTAACCTGCTTGCGATCGACTAGAAGCGGTAACAGTAGCGTTACCGACAAGTCCGGGCTGCCAGCCAATCCCCGCTCGCAACAGAAAAGCATGGCCAGAAGGCAACAGTTCCAAAAACTGGCAATACTCGACATCTAGGGTTTGGGCAATTAACACCGCAGCTTTGTCCATCAGTGCGGACAAGTCTGTTTCGGCTAGGGCCTGCTGTCCCAAGTAGGCGACGGCCGCTTGCTGGCGGGCCCGCAAGTGGATTGACGCCAGCAATTCCTGCTCTTTAGCGGCGGCTAGCTTGCGCTCGGTAATGTCGCAGAACACCGACAGCACAGTTTTTTCCGACAGTAATGTCAAATACCGCATGGATACAGTGGCCCAAAACAGGGTACCGTCAGCTTTTTTGAGGCGGACTTCTGTCTCGCGGACGTATCCGTTGCGAGCGAGATCCTCCAGTAGTTGCTGCCGTTCTGCGGGATTGTTGTAGAGGATGGAGGCTGGCTGGTGGTCGATCGACTGAAATGCTCTCAGGCCGAAAGCCTGACGGCATAAATCGTTGCTATAAAGAATTATGCCGTCAGGTAGACTGCTGACGATCATGGGCATCGGCATCGAATTGGCGATCGTCAGCAGCAATTCTTTGGTTTCTTGCAATTCTTCGTACAAGTCTGGCTTGGCGGCACAGCCCTGACAGTCTTCACCGTTTTCAGGGATAAAACTTTCCATTTTTGAATTGTTCCATTGAGCAGGTAACTTTTTTTACCAGAAAAAATTGGTTGAAAGCCGGAACACGAGTGAGGGAGAAATAAAAATCAGACTATTCATTACTCGAATCCTCGGACTTAAGGGTAGAGGTCGCTCTCCTTCGGTCAACTGTCAACTGTCAACTGTCAACTGTCAACTGTTGAAACTTGTGGTGACTGATGATTGCATATGTAGAGAACGATCGACAGTGCCCCACTACATTAATCTTAACCAAAACTCATGCAAGTCAGCTCCCCAAAACTGCTCGGATCGAGTTTTAGGTGGAATGCCAGTGGCGATCGCATCTGTCTCTGGTAAGAAAATGTAGAGTTTCTGAACTTGCGTTAAATTTTCATGTATGGCGGGGTAGCTTGCCAAATATGCAGCGCCAGCCCCTAATCTAAAAAGTAATGCCATCTGCAAACAACTACCCAAAACTATCCGAGGAGAGAGAGAAAATGCTTGAATCTTACCGCCTTCACGCTGCCGAAAGAGCCGCATTGGGAATTCCGCCGCTGCCGCTAGACGCCCAGCAAACGTCGGAACTCTGCGAATTGCTGAAAAATCCGCCACCGGGAGAAGAAGAAGCCTTAATCGAATTATTGCGCGATCGCGTACCCCCAGGCGTAGACAGCGCCGCCTACGTCAAAGCTGGTTTTTTAACCGGCATCGCCAAAGGTGAAATCCACAGCCCCCTAATTGCTCCCAAATGGGCAGTTTACCTGCTGGGGACAATGATGGGCGGTTACAACGTCCAATCTTTAATCGACTTGCTCAATCCTACTGCCGAAATCGCTATCCCCGCCACCGCAGCCCGGGCTCTGAGCAAAACGCTGTTAGTATTCGATGCCTTCCACGACATTCTCGCCCTGTCGGATACCAATCCCTACGCGAAGCAGGTAGTCGATTCCTGGGCTGATGCCGAGTGGTTTACCGGCCGCCCCGAACTAGCCCAAGCCATTACTGTTACAGTCTTCAAAGTGCCCGGAGAAACCAATACCGATGACTTGTCTCCCGCACCTCAGGCTACCACGCGGCCGGACATTCCCCTGCACGCTTTGGCGATGCTCGAAAGCAAGATGCCAGGGGCCTTAGAAACGATCGCCCAATTGAAAGAAAAAGGCCATCCCGTCGCCTACGTTGGCGATGTTGTCGGCACAGGTTCCTCGCGGAAATCGGCGATTAACTCCGTGTTGTGGCACATTGGTAACGATATTCCGTTTGTACCAAACAAGCGCAACGGCGGATATATTCTAGGAAGTGCGATCGCCCCGATTTTCTTCAATACCGCTGAAGATTCCGGCGCATTGCCGATCGAATGCGATGTCGCCAAAATGGAAACCGGCATGGTAATCACCATCCATCCCTACAAAGGCGAAATCACCAACGAAGCCGGAGAAATCATCTCCACCTTCACCCTCAAACCCGACACAATCCTCGACGAAGTTCGCGCCGGCGGTCGAATTCCCCTATTAATCGGACGCACCTTAACCGACAAAGTTCGCGAAGCTTTAGGACTAGAAATTAGCCCGATTTTCACCCGTCCAACTATTCCCGCCGATACCGGAAAAGGCTTCACCTTAGCTCAAAAGATGGTAGGAAAAGCTTGCGGTTTGTCCGGCGTTCGTCCCGGCACATCTTGCGAACCATTAATGACCACAGTCGGTTCCCAAGATACCACCGGCCCCATGACTCGGGACGAATTAAAAGAACTTGCTTGTCTGGGATTTAGCGCCGATTTGGTAATTCAAAGTTTTTGTCACACCGCCGCCTATCCGAAACCAGTGGATGTCAAAACTCACCACGAATTGCCCGATTTTATGTCACAGCGCGCGGGCATAGCTTTGCGTCCCGGAGATGGCATCATTCACTCTTGGCTGAACCGGATGTTATTGCCGGATACAGTGGGAACTGGCGGCGATTCTCACACTCGTTTTCCTTTAGGAATTTCCTTTCCGGCGGGTTCGGGATTAGTAGCTTTTGCTGCTGCTTTGGGCGTGATGCCTTTGGATATGCCGGAATCGGTTCTAGTCCGGTTCAAAGGTGAATTGCAACCGGGAGTAACGCTGCGGGATGTTGTGAATGCGATTCCCTACGTAGCAATTCAAAAAGGTTTGCTGACAGTCTCCAAACAGAATAAGAAAAACATCTTTTCTGGGCGGATTATGGAGATTGAAGGTTTGCCCGATTTGAAGGTCGAGCAGGCTTTTGAATTGACCGATGCCTCGGCCGAGCGTTCTTGCGCCGGATGCACGATTAAATTGAGCGCTGAGACTGTTTCTGAGTACATTCGTTCTAATGTCGCGCTGCTCAAAAATATGGTGGCGCGGGGCTATGAAGATGCGCGGACGATGATGCGCCGGGTGGCGAAGATGGAGGAATGGCTGGCTAATCCGGTGTTGCTTGAGGCGGATGCTGATGCGGAGTATGTGGAAATCATCGAAATCGATCTCAATGAGATTACTGAACCGATTGTGGCTGCGCCGAATGACCCGGATAATGTGAAGCTGTTGAGTGAGGTTGCGGGCGATCGGGTAGACGAAGTATTTGTCGGTTCCTGCATGACAAATATCGGTCACTACCGCGCCACTGCGAAGGTGTTGGAAGGTGCAGGGGAAGTGAAAGCTCGCCTGTGGATTTGTCCGCCAACTCGGATGGACGAACAGCAACTGAAAGAAGAAGGTTATTACAGCATTTTTGGAGCGGCTGGAGCGCGCACAGAAATGCCGGGATGCAGTCTTTGTATGGGCAATCAAGCGCGGGTTAAAGATGCGACAACCGTGTTTTCAACTTCGACTCGTAATTTCAACAACCGCATGGGTAAAGACGCGCAAGTTTATCTCGGTTCTGCGGAATTAGCCGCAGTTTGTTCGCTGTTGGGTCGAATTCCCACAGTCGAAGAATACCAAGAGATTGTGGCGAAGAAAATCAATCCTTTTGCTGGTGATTTGTATCGATATTTGAATTTCGATCAGATTGCGGGCTTTGAGGATGAAGGGCGAGTGATTGCTTTGGAAGATATGCCTCGGATTGAGGATATTTTGGGGATTCCTGAGGGTGTTTTGAGCAAGTAATATCATCGCAGCTTACTGAGGGTGCATCTGGGTTTGGCAAATATGTGTGTAGGGGCGAAGCATGACCGCAGTCAATATGAGATTATAACTAATAACTTATATGCGGTCATGCTTCGCCCTCTTCAAAAATGAGATGCACCCGCTGACTTAGATGGTTATTTAGAACCGCAGATAAACGCAGATGTACGCAGATGAATTAATTATCTGCGTACATCTGTGTTCATCCGCTGATATCTGCGGTTCAAGCAAATCCCATAATTTGAATGAATCATCCTCCGCCTTTTGTTTACAATATTTACAATATAAGTAGAGGCGAATTCGATCGCCAATCTCTGGCTTCCCATCCAGGATATCGATCGACCCGCTGATTCATATAAATCCGAGAAAGGAGAAAAATGATTATGTCTGAACAAGCTTTAGTCAGTGAAAGTCCAGCGACAGCAACTTCAGCGCCAGAACCTCGCATTGGCAACGAAATGGTAGAGTTTCTCAGTGTAATTCAGCAAACTCCGAGAGAATATTGGCCGAATTTGCTGAAAATGATGCGGTTATTTCTGGAAACTGTGACGGTTAAGCCCGGATTACCGGAACCCGCCCAGACACCTGAAAACGTAGATTTTACTAAACTGTCGAAGGAGGAAAGGATCAAAAGAAATCAACCTGCGATCGAATTATTGCGATCGTGGCGAGAAGATGAGGATGATGAACAAGAACAAAAAGAAACTGCGGAATATCTTGAACAAGTGATAAATGAAGATCGGATGTCTAATCGACCATTGTTTCCATGAGCAGAATAATTATTTTGGATTCCGGCCCCTTGGGGATGGTGACAAATCCTCAAGCCAAACCTCCTTATTTGGAATGCCAACTTTGGCTAGCATCGTTACTAGATAATGGCGCAATGGTAATCCTGCCTGAAATTGCTGACTATGAGGTGCGGCGCGAGTTGATTAGAGCCGGAAAAGAGAACGGTCTTAAAAAGCTTGACAAATTTAAAAATGTCCTGACATACCGTCCTTTGACTACGGAGGTAATGCTTCTAGCGGCTCAGTTGTGGGCGGATGCACGAAAGAGAGGAAGGCCAACAGCAGAACCGAATGCACTTGACGGCGATGTGATTCTGGCTGCTCAAGCAATATTATTAGCAAATGAGGCAAATGAAGTGGTAATTGCTACCACAAATGTGGGGCATTTGTCTCAGTTTGTGGATGCTCGCGAATGGCGATCGATCTCGTAAAACTGGATTCTGAGAGAAAAAGTTAAGCCAAAGCCCGATCGCACTTACGTTTTGATATACTTTCAACTACATATATTTTTACAGACACCGTTAGCGAGATCAACAGCATGGTGGAAACAGTGGACACAATCGAAAAAACGGACGATCGCACGCAAACCCGGTTTTGGGGTAAAGTTACAGTCATAGACGCGGGCGATCGCTACAAGATCAATCGCATCGAAGTCAAACCGGGGCACCACATCCGCACCCAAATGCACTATCACCGCAGCGAACACTGGGTTGTCGTCTCCGGTACCGCTAAAGTTATCTGCGATGACAAAGAGACCATTCTCATGCAGAAACAGTCAACCTACGTTCCCATGAATACCGCTCACCGCGTGGAAAACCCCGGCGTTATTCCCTTGGTGATGATTGAAATCCAAAATGGCGAATATCTGGGTGATGATGACATTATCCGTTTTCCCCAAGATGCAGCTGACGAAGATTGATCTCAAATCAAGTTAAATAACTCTCAGGTTTGTAGTGAGGACTTCAGTCCTCTCTCATCTCAGACTTAACGGAAAATTAAAATTACCAGAAAGAATTAGTTTAAAGCCCCAAGCCCGGGAGAAATTAAAATCAGGCTCTTCGTTACTCCAATCCTGTTCCTTCTTTTGTCAACAGTCAACGAAGAGGGCGGGCACGGGGGCACCGCCCCTACAAACTGTCAAATGAATGAAGGAAATTAAAATTATAGGGGCAATTTCAGAAATTGCCCCTACAGGATTATATTAAGGTTGTTAAACACGATAGTCTGATATAGCAATTGGCGATCGTCCTACGGCAAAGCAGCGTTTTTCAAATCTACATTTGCCATATTGGCATCCTGTAAATTAGCGCCAGTCAAATCCGAACCGTTCAAGTTAGCACCGGTCAAATTAGCACCAGTCAAATTAGCATCCCGCAAGTTAACCCCCAGCACATCTATTCCCGACAAACTACCGCCCCGGAGGGTGATATTTCCCAGATTCGCGACAGACTGACGGGCATTTCTCAGGTTCGCCCCAGTCAAATTAGCACTTTCTAAATTAGCCCCGACCAAATTAGCACTGGTAAGGTTGGTATTTTTCAAACTGGCAATTACTAAACCAGCCAAACTCAGGTTAGCGCGAGTCAAATCAGCACCCTCCAAATTTGCCCCGTGCATTTTAGCCCCAATTAAGCTCGCACCTTGCAATTTAGCTTGTGTCAGATTTACTGCGTTTAATTTGGCTTCGTTCAAATTTGTACCGCTCAAATTTGCACCACTCAAATTTGCACCGTTCAAATTCGCACCGCTGAGATTCATGCCAGAAAGCTGCGCTCCTGTCAAGTCACATTTGCTGCAATTTTTAGTTTCTAATAGTTGCTTGACTTGTGATACGTTTTCTGCTTTGACTCCAGAAGCAAAACCGATCGCAATTAGCAGCCCTGTTGTTGTTAAAATTCCAAATTTCATATACTCACCCTCGGCGATATCTCTCTCTACTAATAATATCCAACATTTTTAGAGAGAGTGGGGTGATCGGTCTCTTCGATAAACTGTGACAATCATCACCCTGTTGTGCACAAAAGATGATAGAATTATGGACGTTTAAACTCCCAACAATTATTGTAAACAATTATTGCTTTTTCAGGAACCAAAAGGGAAAGGATTGCGTCGGTTCGAGACGGACACCCGTGATGCTGTTCTGAGCAAAAGTATAGTCCTTATCCTGCCATAGAGGGATGAAAGGTACATCTTGACCTAGTATGTCCTGAATTTCGGCAAACAAAGCTTTGCGGGTTTGAGGGTTGGCTTCTTGGCGCTGCTTGGCGATCAGTTGATTTACCCGATCGCTATAATAAAACGAACCCTGCCCCTGACTGGCACCCTTTTCACACCCGCGGGCCGCCGAACCCGTCGCACAATCCAAAAACGGCTGAATGTAATTGTCAGCATCGAAAAAGTCAGCGTACCAATCCACCAACACCGCAGGATAAATCCCCTTCTCTATATTCTGAAATAAAGTCGGAGATTCAACGCTGTTAATTTCCACCTGCATTATCCCGTCCATTTTGAGTTGGGCTAAAGCTTTAATCGTACTCGCCACTAAACCTCGTTTTGTAGAACCGCTAGGATGCCAAATTTGAAAAATAAACGGATTGGCGGCCGAATATCCCGCTTTTTTTAGCAATTCCTTGGCTTTTGTCATGTTGGCGTCGCCGTACAGTTCTTTAAATACTGGCTTGTTAACGTCGAAGGTTGTGGGAATCAGGCTGTACAGAGGCTGGGCTTGTCCTCGGAGGACGCGATCGTTAATCAGGGGCCGATCCATCGCCGCAGCGATCGCCTGTCTCACCTCTAACTTATCCAGCGGTTTAGAATTGAGATTCAGCGTCATATAACTAACTGTACTGCTCTCCCCCGCGATTTCCTGCCATTTCCCTTTTTTTGCTCCCTCATCCAAGCTGCGAACTTGATCCGCATCCAGAGATAAATAAGCTACATCGATCGCACCAGTCCTAAAAGTATTGAACAAATTTGAAGAACTCGAAAGCAGCAAAATGTCAATACCTCTATTGACGGGTTTTTCTCCCCAATACTTATCAAAGGCGTCAAACTTCAGAGAATCGCTACCGTACTTCGCAAGTTTGTAGCGTCCAGTTCCCACAAAAGTATCCGGTTTAAATTTACCGTCCCCAATCTCATAAGCTTTCGGAGAAATCGGACAAAGACCGGCAAATGTCAGCAAAGAAGGAAACGCAGCAAAAGGCTTTTTGAGTTGAAAAGTTAATTCGTATTCGCCCGTCGCTTTCACCGATTCTACTGCATCGCCCAACAAGAAAGCCGGACGACCGCCATTTTTGATAAACCGCTGCAAGGAAAATTCCATTGCTGCGGCGTTAAACGGTGTGTCGTCGTGAAAAATCACGCCTTGACGCAAGGGAATTGTATATGTCAATCCGTCTTTGCTAACTTTTGGCATTGCTGTCGCCAAGTGGGGGATTAACTTTGTCGTTCCCGACTCGTAGGTGTAGAGAGTATCGCCCAAATTTCGCAGCAGTTGTCCTGAGATGGTTTCGTAAGCGTCGGCGGGGTCGATCGTCCGCAATTTCAAGGTTGTGCCAATTGTCACGCGATCGTTGTTGGGCGAATTGGGCGAATTGGGCGATCGACTGGCACTCTGTCCGCAGCTTGCAGTTAACAAGCAGCAGAGGCAGAACAAAGCTATAACTTTAATTACTGAAGGTTTTATAGATATTCTCGACTGCCACTTGTTAATTCCCATCGTCTTTTATTGACACTCCAAATTAGTAATTATATTATCAGGACTTACACACTTTTAAATGAGAAACCCGGTTTCTTGGTAGATGCAATGTCGCGAAACCTCTTAAACTGCCAACTGCCAACTGTCAACTGTCAACTGTCAAGGGAGCATCTCATTTTTGTAAAAAGCATTTTTTTATTATAGTGCGAGCGTCCCCGCTCGCGTATTGTACTCGCGAGCGGGGACAGCACTATATATAAATGCAAAACTGAGATGCTCCCGATGCAATGTCGCGAAACCTCTTAAACTGCCAACTGCCAACTGTCAACTGTCAACTGTCAACTGTCAACTGTCAACTGTCAACTGTCAACTGTCAACTGTCAACTGTCAACTGCCAACTGCCAACAGCCAACTGACTAAATTTCCCTGAGGAGCGATCGCCAATCCCGACAGCGTTTCAGGTAAATGCGAGCTACCCGATCGCTCGGATTTTTCCGCAAACACTCTTCAAACAATTTTCCTGCCAATCGGTACTCATGGCGATCGCAAAGTAACATTGCTTCAGTATATACCGCCAAATTTGCTAGCTTAGCCGAGAGAATTTCCGGCGGATCGGCATCGAAGACCTCATATATTGTGACATATTGTAATTTTCCTTTTACCTGTACTTTATCCACAATCCGAATATTATAATCAGCCGGATTTCGCAACCGTTCCAATGTCTGCTGAGAAATTAACATAGGAACGCCATAATCTTTCGTCAACCCTTCAATCCGAGATGCCAAATTAACAGCATCACTAATCACCGTGCTATCCATTCTGCTTGTGCCACCAACTGTCCCCAGCATCAAAGAACCAGAATTGATCCCAATCCCAATTTTAATCGGGATGTAGCCCACACTTAAACGGTATCTGTTGTAATCATTCAGGATATTTAGCATCGCAATACCAGCTTTCACTGCATCATCTGCACAGTCGCTAAACAAAGCCATAATCGCATCGCCGATATATTTGTCAATAAACCCGTGATTGCTAGTAATAGCAGGCTCCATGCGCGACAGGTAAGCATTTATAAAATTAAAATTTTCTTGAGGAGTCATAGTTTCGGAAAGCGTCGTGAAATCGCGGATGTCCGCAAACAGCACCGACATTTCCTGCTGCACTTGATCGCCTAAACTGACATCAATAATACTTTCATATCCCAACAAATTGAGAAATTGATGTGGCACAAATCGCCCGTAGGCATCAGTTAATTCCGATTCAGCATCCAGAGATTTTTCTAAGCTTTTATTGACTTCAAATAATTCCTTAATAAATGTTTGGCGGTCGGCTTCAGCTTGTTTGCGTTCCGTGACATCTTGAAAAACTGCGATCGCAAAAGCAACTTTGCCACCGTCAAAAATTGGCGTCCCCCAAGTCTCAAGGGGGATTTTCTTGTCTAGTCTATGAATTTCCAGATCGTCAGCAGTCGAACTTTCTCCCGTCAAAGCTCGGACGAGCGGCAAATTCTGTGAAGGGTAAATAATATCAGTTCCCGCGATATAAAATTGATAACTTTTTGACAAATCATCAACAGAATTTAACGGCAACACCCCTTGGCCGAGTAACTGCTGTCCGGCACGATTGACGTAGTAAGGTTTACCTTGAGCATCGAGCACCGCCACGCCTACGGGAATCGCTTCCAGAAATTGAGCTAGCTTGATTTCGCCTTCCCGCACCGCCTCCAATGCCCGATAGCGCAACTCAGATTCCACCGTATCGGAATGTTCAGCAGTATTTTCCAGCAAGATTTCCAGATCCGCTTTTTCCTCCTTCAAGTCTTCCACTTGCTGGCGCAATCTTTCTATCTCTAAAAGTAGCTGTTCTCTAGATGGTTGTTCTTCCAGCATAACCCGAGAATTTGCGCCTCGACTAACAGAAAATTGCTCAACAGTCCATACCCTAAAAGTCATCATATGTCTATAGTAATTCAAACTGCAAACTCGGCATTAGGCGCTGGAAATTCTTCACAGATTTACCTTGCCAAGCTATACGTTGAGAACCTTGTACCGCCATTTGCACCCGAGCTTTTTTGCGGACTTCGATAATAAACTTCGACAGCATATTTATGCCTGAACTGTTCAAAAATTCTAACTGTTGCAAATTGAGGGTAATTTTTGCCGGTGCCAAATCGGCTACCTCCTCCAGCAACTGCACTATCGGTGCGTACTCTTGGGGCCCGCTCAACCTTAGAGATCCTCTAAAACTCACGGTTGCCGTTGATGGATCGTAACAGATCCCGTAATCTTCTGTTTTAATTTCCATTGCCGCAAAAAAAAGTCCCTTAGATATTATCGATCGCCAGCGATACTTATACTCTTAATTGCACCATAGTTGTCACCGTAATTACTTCCGGGTCTTTTTGCACCGTCTGGAACTTCCAACCTATTTTGGTGGTATAATCGCTCAGCATGGTTAGCAGGCCCAATCCTGAATTAGTAGAATTTTCGTCAGCAGCATTTTTTTCCAACCGCTCAATGTACAGCTCGCTCGGATCGGACTCCAGCAACTGCTGAATGTAAGCCTGAAACTTCCCTACACCTTGCGGAGGGATGGTGTTAGCAACTGAGAAAATCAGTCCGTCGCTCCTTAATTGCAGTTTAATGTTGATCGGGTGTTCCGATGTCTCATCATTAAACTTCATCGCATTCTCTAATAACTCATTAGCAATATAGCTAACAGCACTTTTAATTTCAGCTTGTCTGTCAATTGTCGAGGGGTCATCCTCGTTTCCAGGGAAAAAAGTCGTCAAGTAGTCAGCCAGAAAATCCGCCGACAAACCGTTGTTCCGCCACCGCTGCTTGAGGGGGATCGAACTCGGGGAAAATCCAATTATTAAATATTCGTGGCTGGGAGTCGGCTCGATGAAATCGCCGAAAGTCTGAATCATATTAGTTGTTATTTGTTAGTTGTTATTTGTTAGTTGTTATTTGTTGGTTGACTGTTGTTATTGGTTATTGGTTATTGGCGAGTTGCTACCAATGCCCCATGCCCCATGCCCCATGCCCCATGCCCCATGCCCCATGCCCCATGCCCAATTCCCAATTCCCAATTCCCAATTCCCTATTTTTGTTTAAGAATCAGCAATGTGATGTCATCAAAAACTTTTTGTTGGCCGATGTGCGATCGCACGTCGTCAATTACAGCGTGCCTGATCTCTGTAGCCGTTTGCTGCCAATTAATCTGTATTACCTTAATTAACCTATCTAAACCATAAAGCACTTTATTCATATTTTTAGCCTCCGTAATCCCATCAGTGTACAGCACTACCACATCTCCTGAATGCAACTGGACAAGGGTTTGGGCCACAAAATCAGCAATATCTTCATCCAGCCCGATCGGGAAACCCAAATCGATTGTATCAAACCGCTCGGCAGAACCGTTACACCGCACGACAATCATTTCTTCGTGCTGGCCGCTCAACTTCAGCATTCCCTCGTGATAGTCTAGCAAAGCAAGGCTAGCGTTCTTATCCCATTTCATCCGCTGCATATTATCGTAAATTACAGTGTTAATAGCGGTTAAAAATCTTACCGGATCGGCTTCGTTGTAGGTGAGCAAAGTTCGCACTGCTGTTTGAAGCATAATCATTAAAACACCGCTCTCCAATCCGTGTCCCGTCACGTCGCCAATACCAATTTTTACTTTACCTTCGTGCTGGAGTACATCGTAATAGTCACCGCCTACTTCATCAGCAGGTTCCATAAATCCTGCAATATCTAAGCCAATAACTTCCTTCAATTCTCGGTCTTTCGGCAGCAGCATCTGCTGAATTTTGCGAGTGACATCTAGTTCGGCACTCATCCGCATATTTTCGGATTTTAGGCGATCGTTAAGAACAGTAATTTCTTGATTCGCACCAACCAAAGCCTCGGCAATCTTGTTAAATGCACCCACAACTTGCCCGAGTTCATCTTTGTTATCCAAAATAATTTTGTGGTCAATATTGCCACTTGCCATATTTTTTGACGCTTCCTCAAGCACAAATACAGTTTGCATGACTGCTAGGTAAAAAGATACAAATAAATAAACAACTATTGTTAAAATAATTAGAATAAAAACATAAATTAAGTGTTTTCTAGTAACTAAAGCATCTATACGTTTTTGCAGGAGAAAGTCTAATTCATTGACACTTTTGTCCCACAGTTCAAAACTCGAATTCAGAACTCGGTCGCTGCCATCGAGATAGGTATAATATTCGACTGTGGCTGTGGGATAAATTAGTTTATCTAGTTGCCCAGTTAGTTGCTCTACTACTGAGTTAAATTTTATCAAATCTTGGCTTAATTTCGGTCGCAGATTCCCGTGAGGATTGTTGCTAAATCCTACCTCCATATTGATTGCTAAATCCTGATTGAGTTCTCTCAATTTGCCCGCAAAAGTAATCAATTTCGCTCTTTCCTCAGGTGTGGCATCGGAACGCAGGCTACTTTTTTGAGAAAATAGCCTAATTTCTGACAATAATTTTTGCATTTCTGGAATTTTCAACAAAGTTGCATCCATCAAATAATAGGTATCTAAATCTGGGTCTAATATGAGATTGGAAGTATCGCCGACGTGAGCGCTCAATTTATTAATATCATATGCGATTTTTTGATATACAACATCGTAAGTTTCTAAACTCCACTGGCTCCGATGAAGTTTAAATTTTTGCCAATTTTGATAAATGGTATTAAATTGCTCGCGGGAAACTAAAGTTGTTCCTAACTGGCGGTCGGTATTTGCCAGGGATTGAAAGTCCGCGTCTATCTTAGCTTCAAAATTATCCCAGGACTCGTGCTGGCTTAAATTTGGATTTAAACCCTGATAATTTAACAGGTGAAATTTCGGTATGTATTCCCTCAACTGGCGCAGCGGACGCAGGTATTGATTGCCGTAGATTTCTTTTTGGGCAAAATCAACTCTGGTGTTAATTTCGGAAATCAGCAGGTACATCATCAAGACTAACGGCATCGCAAATAGAAAACCGATCAAGATGAATTTTTGAGGATAGCTGATCCGATTCATTAAATGGATTCCTAGGGATTTTCTGTTCATAATCGATATATTTCAACAAGATGTTACTAAAAAATTAGCGATCGCTACTAAGTTATTTTCGGGGACGATCGCTCTTGAAAACCTAAATCCTCTAATTAATCAGCGATAGCTTGCTTAATTTATCATGCGTTCCCGTCCTGTTGCTACAGATTGTACGGCATCCCTTGGCTCTCACTGGCTCAGTTCGCCTCCCCTTGTCTACAAAACCTTCAGAAGTTTGGGCACGATGAATAGTCATTTATACTGAGATGTTCCCCCAAAATCATTTTTGTTTCAGCAGATTTACCTAGCGATAAATTTTGCTCAATACTATACTAAAAGTAAAAATTAAGTAATAACTGGTAGTGCAAGTTTCCTGAAACAGAAGTGGCAGCAGGGAGTATAAGATACTTGCGCCGCACGACTCTGTTAAGTCGGTTCTGCACCAAGGAACAAACAGCACCAGCAGCAGTGTCTATATCGGTATCTGCATTTGAGTGCTCCGGAGCGATCGCGCAAGAGTGTAAAGTGAGGCAGAGGGCGTACTATGAAACCAATCTCCGAAAATAACTCTCAAAACAATCAAAACCGAGGTGAAAAGCAGCCTAATCCTTTAATCTTGGCTTTGGTGCTGACGGGAATTCTGGCATGGGAAATGTATCCGGCGCTAATCCACACCGCTGCGGCTAACGCGGGCGCCCTCAAACAGTCCCTCGTTCAGGTAGAAAACCAAGATGAGCAAACAGCGCAGCAATTTCCCGCTGTCGGGGATCAAAAAAAAATCAGCTATTCGGGATTGGTACTAAATAGTCTAATTTCCGAACCGGGCAATTTGGCTGAGGGTACGCGCCAAAATCCCCCGAACCAGTTGCCCGCAAACGTTGCAGCCGCAGTTCGCCAAGAGTTGTCGCGCTCGACTGGGATTGCTGCTGACAAGTTGAAAGTCACTGAATCGAGCCGGCAAAGTTGGCCGAATACTTGTTTGGGACTCGCGAAATCTGATGAAATTTGCGGCCAAATGATTGTTGAAGGTTGGCGGGTTGTGGTTTCTGATGGCGGCCAAACTTGGGTTTACCGCACCAATGCTAGGGGGAATGTGTTGCGGTTGGAAAAGAAAGTTAGTTAAGGGAATTTGACCCTGTGAAATGAACAATAAATTTCCTTTTGGAACAGGCAAGATGCCTGTTCCACAAAGACTAGATTTTATTGTGGTAGATTTCTTGTGGGGTGGGGACGCGAGCGGGTGCATCTGGTTTTTTGAAGAGGGCGAAGCATGACCGCATATAAGTTATTAGTTATAATCTCCTATTTTATGCGGTCATGCTTCGCCCCTACGGATATATTCGCTTGCATTGAGATGCACCCACGCGAGCCATCCCCTAACATCAATTTGGGAGTTTTTTTCTTTCAATAATCCCGCCGCCTAAGAGCACATCTGAGTCATACCAAACTGCGGCTTGTCCGGGGGTAATGCTCAACTGCGGTTCGTCAAAAATTACCTTGACTCTTGTACCGCTTGCTTTTTCGTCTGCTTCGGATGATTCTACGGGAATAATTGTAGCGGGGACGGGTTGCGATCGATAGCGAATCTGCACGGAAGCCCGAATCGGAGCGATCGGCCCAGCGACAGAAACCCAATTTACTTTCTGGACATTGCAGTCAGATTCTACTGCCAACTGGCGATCGCCCACAATTACCCGATTAGCACCAGCATCAAGTTCAATCACATACAGCGGTTCCGGTGCGGCAATCCCCAGGCCCTTCCGCTGGCCGATAGTGTAGTGGTGCACGCCGTCGTGCTGTCCGAGTACGCGGCCGGACTTATCTACAATGTCACCCTTTTGCGGCGCAATGTACTTGTCGAGAAAAGCCCGCATCGAACCGTTACTTTCCACCAAACACAAATCCTGACTTTCCGGCTTATCAGCGGTTGTCAAGCCAAATTCCGCCGCAATTCTGCGAGTTTCAGTCTTGGTGATTTCCCCCAAAGGAAACTCCGTACCCGCCAGTAAATCCTGTGTTAAATCGTACAAGAAATAAGACTGATCTTTCGCAGGGTCGATCGCCCGCAGCAACTGATAGCGATCGGTAGCAGTATCATAGGTAATGCGAGCGTAGTGCCCCGTAGCAATCTTTTCAATACCCAGCTCTTCGCGAGCGTACTTGAGCATCGGCCCGAACTTCACAGTTTTATTGCACTGCGAACAAGGCAGAGGTGTAACCCCTGCACTGTAACCCTCCACCAAAAAATCGACAATACTTGCCTGAAAGACCTCGCGGCTGTCAACAATGTGATGGGGAACGCCCAAATCTTCGCAAATTTTAGCGGCATCAACCATTCCCTCAGAGCAGCATTGACCTTTGCCTTTCATCAACCACAGCGTTAAACCCACCACTTCATAGCCCTGATGGTGTAAAATTGCGGCTGCTGCGGAACTATCGACCCCGCCAGAGAGGCCTACGACAATCTTGTTCATGGTTCGGAAATAAATTGCTATTTTACTGTTTTACTGTTACGCAAGTTCGATCGAGCTAATTGATTATACCACAAAAATACTACAACCTGCTACTGCTGTTAGCTGAAATTTTAGCACTAATAAGTAAATCCACCTAATTAAGCCTCAAATCCCGATCGCTCAAAGGCTTGCTGTGTATTTTTTCTTCCTTCTTCCTTCTTCCTTCTTCCTTCTTCCTTCTTCCTTCTTCCTTCTTCCTTCTTCCTTCTTCCTTCTTCCTTCTTCCTTCTTCCTTCTTCCTCTTCTTCCTTCTTCCTTCTTCCTTCTTCCTTCTTCCTTCTTCCTTCTTCCTTCTTCCTTCTTCTTATGACTATTCAAAAATTTGTTGTCACCGCCGACCAAATGCGGCAAATAGAAAACAGAATCTTTGCGGCTGGAATGCCCGTAGCAGCTTTAATGGAAAAAGTTGCACTCCTGATTTCTAGACGCATTCAGGTGCTTTTGAGGGAAGAGGGAAGTTCGGCAACGGATTTTGAAACGGATGAAACGGATGTAACGTATAGAAGGAAAAGCGGTGAAGGGCTAAAGATTGTTAATTCTCAATTCCCAGCTATTGGGGTGTTAGTTGGGCCGGGACATAACGGCGGCGATGCTTTGGTTGTGGCCCGCGAATTGCACTTTAAAGGATTCCCAGTAGTTATTTACTGCCCATTTTCTAAACTCAAAGAACTTACCAAAAGTCACGCTGATTATGCGCGTTCTTTAAATATTCCATTTGTTGAGAACATCGAACCGCTGAAAAACTGCGACTTTCTCGTAGATGGTTTATTTGGTTTTGGGTTGGAACGAGAAATCACTAACCCCACAGCCGCCGCGATTGATGAAATCAATAATTTAAACATCCCGATTTTTAGTATAGACATTCCGTCGGGAATCAATACAGATACTGGGGCTGTATTGGGTACGGCAATCAGGGCAAAACATACATTATGTTTGGGATTGTGGAAAATGGCTTTTCTACAAGACAAAGCTTTAGAATATATTGGTAAGTCAGAATTAATTGATTTTGATATTCCCGTTGCAGATATTGCAGCGATATTGGGCAATTTTCCAGCAATACAACGCATTACTAAAGCATCGGCAATTCAGCATTTACCATTACCCCGATCGCCAATTTCGCACAAATACACCAACGGTCACTTACTAATTATTGCAGGTTCGGCCCGTTACAGCGGAGCCGCAATTTTAGCCGCATTGGGAGCAAGAGCCAGCGGAGTCGGAATGCTGTCAATTGCCGTCCCTGAGTCGATTAAACCGATGTTGAGCAGTCATTTACCAGAGGCATTAGTTATAGGATGTCCCGAAACCCCAAACGGTGGCATTAAGGAGTTGCCGGTAGCAATTGATTTGGGTAGCTACGATGCGATCGCCACAGGGCCAGGTCTGACATTGGAAGCCGCGATCGCTGTAGAATCTGTACTGGAGTGCGATCGACCTCTGGTTTTAGATGCCGACGGTTTAAATATCCTCGGTCAACTCGGCACAGTTCCCATTTTGTCGGAACGCCGAGCAGTGACAATTATCACCCCTCACCCGGGCGAATTTAAGCGTTTGTTTCCCGAATTAGCGGGCCTCAGCGGCGATCGAATTGCCGCAACTCAAGCAGCGGCAGAGCTTTGCGGTGCAACAGTATTGCTCAAAGGAGCCAGAGTTTGCATAAGTTGGAAGGAGGATGACGGCGATTCCCTAGGGGATAGCTACGCTTCACGTACCCTTACCTATCTCAATCCCGAAAGCACCCCAGCCCTCGCCAGAGGCGGCAGCGGCGACGTTCTCACCGGCTTGTTAGGGGGATTGTTAGCAAGTGCGATCGCCCGTAAATCCCCCCCCCAAGAAGTGGCAGTAACAGCAGCGTGGTGGCACGCTCAAGCCGGAATCGCCGCAGCCAAAGAACGGACAGAATTAGGTGTAGATGCCTTTACTTTGACACAGTATTTAATTCCTACCTTGCGAGAATTACAGTAAGGGCGATCGGGCGATCGCTGTAATGCTCGCCCATTAGTGCGATCGTTCGGACTTCTGTCCTCGGATTTGGATAAGGACAGAAGTCATCACTACAAACCTCTTGATTTGGTTTGATCGTTCGGACTTCTGTCCTCGGATTGATTTGGTTTGATCGTTCGGACTTCTGTCCTCGGATTTGGATAAGGACAGAAGTCATCACTACAAACCTCTTGATTTGGTTTGTCACTCAAATGAGTGACACTCAAATGAGTGACACTCGAAAAAGTGACTGTGAAGCCATCAATCGCACCAGTTATACCTGAAATATCAAAGAGCACAACTTAAATATTGAAAGGAGCACATTATGTACACCGAAGAAAAAAGCACGAACAATGAAACTATGGCGATCGCCGCCGATACTACAGCTCAATCAAATTTTGCAGTTGGTCTAACAACAGGACTCAACAAACCCACTTTACAAATCGGTTCCACAGGTCAAGCAGTCAAAGAACTAGAAACTCTCCTAGCTCATTGGGGATATTATTTCGGCCCGATTGACGGTATCTTCGGCGTCCAAGTTCAAACAGCAGTCAAACGCTATCAACACCGCGTCTTCTTAATGGAAGATGGGATAGTCGGTTCTCTAACTTGGCAAGCACTATACTCTGGTGCACCTGTGAATATGCCGACACTGATGAATGGCAGTTCTGGTAATGCTGTGAAAATTGTTCAAAATGTCCTGAAATTAAATGGATACTATTTCGGCTTTATTGACGGATTTTTTGGCCCGATGACAGATGTAGCAGTCCGCCATTTCCAACTCAGCAAGGGTTTAGTACAAGATGGAATTGTCGGCTACAGAACTTGGCACGCTCTTAGCAAGTTACCCCACTAAGTTGCGTTGGGTACCCACAAACACCTTACCAGTTAGTTTGTAGTGAGGACTTCAGTCATCATAAAAATCTGAGCACTTATATTCCTCACTACAAATACACTTAGCTAACTCAAATGAGTGACACTCAAAAAAGTGACTGTGCAGCCACAAATCTCACCAGTTATACCTGAAATATCAAACACCACAACTTAAATCTTCAAAGGAATCACATTATGTACACCGAAGAAAGAACCACGAATAATGAAACTGTAGCTATCGTCGCCGATGCTACTCCTCAATCAAATGTTGCAGTTGCTGCAACCGCCGCACTGAACAAACCTACTTTACAAATAGGTTCCACAGGTCAAGCTGTCAAGGAACTACAACAGCTTCTCTATCATTGGGGATATTATTCTGGCCCGATGGACGGTATCTTCGGCGCCCAAGTTCAAAAAGCAGTCAAAGGCTATCAACACCGCGTCTTTTTAACTGAAGATGGGATGGTTGGTTCTATAACTTGGCAAGCACTGTATTCTGGTGCACCTGTGAATATGCCCATCTTGATGAATGGCAGTTCTGGTAATGCTGTGAAAATTGTTCAAAATGTCTTGAAAATCAATGGATACTATTTCGGTGCAATTGATGGATATTTTGGGACGATGACAGATGTCGCAGTGCGCCAGTTCCAAATCAGCAAGAATATACCGCAAGATGGAATTGTCGGTGCTAAAACCTGGTACGGACTCAGCAAGTTACCCCACTAATCATCGGTTTAATTATTGATAGAATTTACGCAAAACCTCTATATGTAAAGTGTACAGTGTACTTTACATATAGAGGTTTTCGGACGGAAGGTAATTATAAAAATTACAAGACTAAACTCCTCATTATTAAGCAATATGGTTGACTTAAGATAGTCCTTCGAGAAGAACGAAGCAAACTATATCTATTTTTCAGAGGAGTTTCACGACTAGCAGTATATGAGTGAACTGTATTGCTTTATATATAAGAAAGAGCGCTGAAGCGCAACTACATACCATATTAGGTACGTTGTTGCGCTTCAGCGCTCTTTATATATCAATACAGTTTACTTAAGATTGATGAGAGGATTGCTATATGTTTTACAAAAATTAGATTCTTCTAAAGCATCGATCGCATTACCGAGCAAATTCATAAATACCTAATGTCTTTCTCGTCTTCTTGTTAAGGGGGTTGAGCAATTACCAGAAAGAATTGGTTTAAAGCCCCAAGCCCGGGAGAAAGTAAAATCAGACTATTAATTACTCCCTACAACAGTCAAAAGTCAACAGTCAACTGTCAACTGTCAACTGTCAACTGTCAACTGTCAACAGAACATTAATCATCCCTCCCAGAACGCGGACGAATGCGATTCAACTGATTAATTGCCCAGCGAGCTGTTTCCTGAACTTCTGCATCTGGATCGTCCGTCGCGCGGTGCAACAAGTGACTGATTTGATTCACCAATTCGTAAATCCGTGTCAAGTCGCGAATCGCATTTTTCCGCACTTCCGGGTTTTCATTTTGCAATGAAATTGACCAGGCATTATTCATGGGTTTGAGCGTGCGAATGCCAATTTCTGAGAGACTTGCCAGAATTAAACTGTACTGCTTAGAGTCAGAATTTCCTAATAAATTCAGCAACGGCTCAACGGCTCTGGAATCTCCCTGCTGCCCGAGTTCCCAAATTGCTTTGCGCCTAGAGGCCGGATTGAGGTGCTGCAAATCTTCAATGAGTGTTTCAATAATATCAACTTTTTGTCTGACTTCCGTTTCGGGAAGGGAAATATCTTTCTTCCGATTCGCTAGTGCATCGGCTCGATTAGTTGTTTCTGGAATATTGAAACCTGAGTCGCTGTAGCCGTTGTTGCGATTTTCGTCTGTGGCGGTGTCGGAATTAATTCGATCGCCCTCTACCCCTGCATCCTCGGATTCTGATTGCCCAGATTCCACGATAAACGGTAAAGGCAGATCGGTGCTCTCGATCTTGTAGCCCTTGGGGAAATTGACAGGGTAGGGCAATGCTGGTAGCGGTTTGAGTCCCCCAGAAGAAACCTGTTGCTGTCCCATTTCGTGCCTGTTTCTCTGAGCATCGGGATTGGTGAATCGAGAGTTTCTTTGGTTTTGGCGATCGCCTCGAACCCGTCTTCGCTTAGAATTATTTGACTCGCCACTGCTAACTAATTTCAGCATGATCGCTACTGCCGCTGCCGTGACGACAACTGCTGCCAAACCCAACATTAACAACCCCCGCTGGCGTGACAAAATGACAATTATATTGGAGATTGGTTTCGGGATTTTGGAATTAGATTTTTGTTTTTTAGACGGCTTAGATTTGTTTTTATCGGGCGCTGGAGAGGATTGTGGAGGATTGGAGTCCTGGCTGGAGTCCGGGGGAGAGTCTGCTTGAGCAATTTCTTGGGAAACAACCTGGTAGGAAGCAATGACAATCTGTTGCCTTCCCTCCGCACTGGGAATGAAGGCAGCGCCCAGGCAGGCAATGCAGGTGAACAAACGTAAAGTGGAGCGGTAGTGCGCCATAAGACTCAATTGGGTTTTTGAGAGGCAACGCCGCATGACGAGCTTTAGTGTAACCATGAGTTAGCTCGATCCTAGCTGCTATGCGCCCAACTAACCTACAAATATCACGCCCGATCGCGAAAAATCATGGTTTGAGGTGGCAGCGAGCCGGATCTCAATCACGCAATTGCGTCAATAACGGCGGCGGCAGATAGGGGCATCTTGGAAAGTTGATTGTCAGCGAAGCATCAGCTACGTGCTGTGCAGACGCTGCGATGCCCGCGATTGTTGCTCGCTGCGGAGGCGCGTGCCATCACCTGTGAGTTTAACTGTTTCGTCGCTGTTGCGCCGCTTTTGTCTTCACTGTAACAACGTTTTACTAATTTAAAGACCCACAGGTAGATTACTCCTGTGGGTCTTTAAATTGGATTTTAGATTTTAGATTTTGGCGATCGCCCTAAAGCCAGCTTGCAGTATTCGGCAAAATCTACATATTTCTGCTTGTACAAGCGGTAACGCTGCACAGTGTAAAGCATGATTCCTTGTCGCACGTAGTCGAGGAACGAGCGTTTGATGCGCTCCGTGAGGAGTGAAATATCGTTATGCGGTGCTTCGCCGAGAATTTCATTCTCGAAGTCCAGAAGCGGTTGAAATTCCGCTTCTGGCGGCTCGCACCAATTGTCTGAAAAATCAGAGTTTATGGTGTGCATATTTAAAATTCGGATGGGTTGCCAACGACTTCGACTTCGGAGAACGATGCTTCTTGTAGTAAGAATTTCTGGTCAAAGGTGAGCCTCTGGGCCAGTGGATCTACTCCCAGTCGTCCTAAGAAAAATTTCAAGCTTTCCAAATGTTCGGTGGCCCTGTCAATGTCTTCAGTAAGCGATTTTAGTTTGTAAGCTTTCTCTTGTATTTCGCGTTCTAGTGCGTAGGCATCTTTTGCTAGGCGATTCTCGGCGCCAAGCTCGATTAGCAATTTATCAATCTGATCTTTTAACTTTTGGTAGCCATCAGAAAGATCGTCTACGTCGCTGCTGACTTCCATTTTTCCGTCTTTATCGACATGCTGCCATTTGTTCCGTTTATAGACAGGGAGAGAAATTTTGATGAGAGCCATTGTTTTTTACCTGTTAGTTAGTTGGAGGGAGGAAAAGAAGCGATCGCCCTCGCTCAAAAAGCGATCGCACAGTATAAGCATGATGGAAAGAATATGGGTCAACCATTTAGAAGCTTGCATCACCTCCCGGAGGCGCTCGCCCGCTCAAAAATGTTGCGCTGCGGGCGAACTTTTTAATGCGGTTTGCCCGATCGCCCGCAACGACAGCCATCGGCGGAAAACTGGGGGGTTTTGGCAAAGGCCGGCGAGCGAAAATCCCTGTGTCGGGCGGTTCGTCAGTGTCGATCGGGCGATCGCACCAAACGTCAAATGTGGGAATAGAAAAGTTCCAGCACTTGCAACTTTCGTTAGCGCAGCCCTCAGAGATGATCAGCATCGAGGGAATTTCCAAAGTGATGGAACTCGTTTCGATTGTTTCAGGCTCGTACTCGTCCAAACAAGGGGCCCATTCAACCATTGATGCTAATTCGATTTGAATCGGCTCCGTGCATTGCGAATCGAGCTCCGTGCATTGCGAATCGAGCTCCGTGCATTGCGAATCGAGCTCCGTGCATTGCGAATCGAGCTCCGTGCATTGCGAATCGAGCTCCGTGCATTGCTCAAAAGATGCGTCAGAGCGATCGCACCAAGCGTCGTAAGCAGCCCAAAAACTAAACATACAATCGTAATCGTCAGGGTCGGGCGGCTCGTTTGGCAGCTCAAAGTCAAGCAAGTTCAGTTGCCCTTCCGCATCGGCATTGAAGTGAATCGGCTCAGGCTGCGGTGGCGCGTAGCGAGCGAGGAATCGGTCAGAGAGCGCGATGCCGACAGGAATTGCCTCGAAACTGGGGGAAGTTTCGGTTTGCTTTAAAGCACTTTGGGTTACTTTTGGCTCAATTCGTCCCCTGTCGCCACTGCCTCGGTTCGGAGGGCGATCGTCGGTGAAACTTGCTACATAGGCGTCAATCTCGGCGACGTGAGCCTGCTGGAATTCCTCAATGTCGAAACTGACACCGGGGGAGTTTTCGGTCACTTGGAGACGAGTACCAAACGAGTTAAAAACGCGCTTTACTTCTGGATGGTGGCGCAGTTGGCATTTTGCCGGCCCAACACCTCTCTTGCAGTAAGTTTTTGCTCTCCAAAGTTCAAGAACGAAGTCCTTCCCGTCGTACCACAAGGTATTGTCTCCATCCTTCAGAGAAAGAAGAAATCTGTGCTTGTGAGCTTTTTGAGTTGGCTCCTGTTTCGCCGCAGATTCCTCGGATTCCTTTGCAACAAGCTCCAATTTTTGATTCAAAGCCAGTTCGATCGGCTCGGTGGCTTGAACTTCGATCGCCTCCGCAACCGGTTCGATTTCGACACCGGGGGAATCGACTGTTTGTGCGATCGGCTTGAGACGGCATAAGTAGCGAGTGATTCGCCCGTCCTTAATTGGCTTAGTGGTCGGTTTGGAAATGATGCGACCGAATTTGAATTTGAATTTGAATTTGATCGGCGGCTCCTGGGCTTGAATTTCGATCGCCTCCGCAACCGGTTCGACTTCGACACCGGGGGAAACTTCCAGCAGTTCCAGCAGCGGAGGCTGCACACCGGCAATGGCATCAATCCAGTTTTGGCGGCAACGTTTGTCGCCCGCTGGGAGCGCGTTGAGTTCCCAGCCGATTTCCTTCAATTCCTTAAGAGTCTTCTGTTGTAGCTGTTCCAGGGTGTACATAGGTTAGGGAAAGGGCGGGTATGCAGTCCCGCCCGGTTCTTGCAGGGTATGCAGTGCAATGGAATCTTGAGACAGTCAAGTCTTACTTAACACTGTGAGTTTATGATATAGTCTTACTTACTACATTGTCAACATCTTACTTAAGACTTGTTATTTTTGAGGTGGCGTCTATGATTGAGAGCTATGGCAAGAAAAGCGAAGCAAAAGGAATACGGGGAGAAGAAGAGCGGGCGGACTTACGGTCTAACTCCCACAGCAGCAAAGATGCTGGACGAATTGGCGAAGGAATTAGGAATCAGTGCATCTCACCTGATCGAGAAGGTGGCGAGGAGGGAACTGGGGCTAGTGACGCCCTTGGGGGAATCCTTGACCAACTGATCGACGATGCACAAAAGCAGTTGGTCAAGAGTTTGGAGTGCATCGTTTGGTATCAGTCAGAAGCGAGGGAGTGCGAACAGAAGCTCAACAATCTAGTCAAGCTAAAAGAATTGCAGGCACGGCAGAAAGAAGAGCAACAGCAATTAGAACCAATTAACCATCAAGAGGAGTCAAGTCCTGAATAGCAAAAAAGCCAGTATCCGTGTGGGGTGCTGGCTTTTGCGTTCCTAACGACTAATGACCAACAACTAATAACTAATAACTCAAAAGGCGATTACCAAACAATGAACAAATCCCAACTAATTGATGCTGTTGCAGACAAAACCTCAACCACCAAAAAGCAGGCAAACGCCATGCTGGACGCCATTCTAGGCACAATAGTTGACACCGTTGCCGACGGTGAGAAAGTAGTCTTAGTCGGATTTGGCAGTTTTGAGAGTCGTAGCAGAGTAGCCCGTGAAGGCCGCAATCCCAAGACTGGAGAAGCACTTAAAATCCCTGCTGCCGTAGTTCCGGTATTCATACCAGGCAAAAACTTTCGAGAGGCTGTAAATCAATGATTGACAGAGAAGAAGCAAAAGCCCTATTAGGTGGCCCGAAGCAAGAACTCCCACACAATCCCCAGACGCCAGAGGAAATACTCGTGGCGATGAAAGCCGCGAGCGCCAACTACTACCGCGAGGCGATCGCCACCAACTGCCACACATTTATCGAATTCACCGGCCTGATTAACGAGTACATCAAAATCTGCGAGCGGAACCTCAAGAAGGGAGTTGATTTTACCCAGACCAGCGCTCACACTGATGGGCCCAGACTGCACGTAGAGCAGTGGGAATGTGACCACATCAACGACAAACTCCGCTGCATATTTCCAAACCTGAGAATGGTGAAACTAGACGACCTGAAAAAACTAGACGATTCCGAGAAGACTGCTACAGATAAATGAGGCTTTCATGAAGCGGTCACTTATCTGTAGCAGTACAAAGTGAATTTGACATTTGACAGCTAGGCTACTGATGCTGATAACTGCCCTAACAAGTAGTAATAAGTGGGTTCGAGACCTGCAAGATTCTAAGGGTAAGACGTGACGCTGAGAACGAGAGCTAGCGTGACACTTCGGAGAGAACGAAGCGCTAAACGCTGAGCGTACCTGCTGGCGTGACAGCCGGGAGAGACCGGCAATTAAACAACAACAAGGACGTTAAACCAACCGCTTGGCAGTGCTGGAAGAGGAAGAGTCCAGGGAGTCGGCAGAAGAAGCTGCAACGATTCAGCAAGCCCAAGCCCTGCTGGAACAGCTAACTATGGGCGTTCCGACAATGCCACCGGGCTTCGCACCTAGCGACATCTAAGTTTTCTCGAAAATTAGCCGATCGCCCTTTTGGGCGATCGGCTTTCACATTAAATTTTGGATTTGGGAAATGGTAACTGCTCAACTTTCACTGTTCGCCACTTCCCCCACGGTCGGAACTCTCTACAAAGCCGGTGACTGGGTGAAGCTGCGAAAGAAACCATCAAGTGCCGCCGCTTGGGTGAAGCGAGGCGAAGTATTCAGAATAG
>NZ_JAEQCB010000314.1:0-1760 GCF_020738785.1 Microcoleus sp. PH2017_05_CCC_O_A
GTATCCGCTCAATAATTCGGGGTAGCCCATAAAAAAAGTAAGCAGAGTAAAAAAAGTGTTATAAAATAGGACACATGACGCAAAAGATTATTTCACAAGACAAGTCACCCTACAATATACTACTGCAAACCATCGACCCCCAAGGGATTGCAGACGAATCCATGCGTCAGAAAGTAGAGATATTACTGAACCTAATAGAGCAATTACAATTAAAAGTCAAAGACTTAGAATCAGAGAATCAACGGTTAAAAGATGAAAACAACCGATTGAAAGGAGAACAAGGAAAGCCAGACATCAAAGCCAAATCCAAAGGATTCAAAAGTCAGCACTCATCAGAAAAAGAGCGAAAAACGCCCAAACAGCACAAAAAAAGCAGTAAGAAAGCCACAATTAAAATAGATCGAGAACAAATACTAGAATACCCCACAGACCAACTGCCAGCAGACGCAGAATTTAAAGGATACGAACAAGTAATCATCCAAGATATCAGCTTGGCAACCGACAACACTCCGAAAAACTTATGTAGCAGAACTACCCTTGGGCTACGAAGGAGAATTTGGACCGGGAATCAAAGCCCTAATCATCAGCTTGTACTATGGCGGCAATATGACGCAAGGCAAACTACTAGATTTTTTAGCAGATTTAGGCATTTCCATTTCAGCAGGTTATTTATCCAACCTGCTAATCAAAAACCACTTCCTTTTTGAAACCGAGAAACAAGAAGTTTATGATTCAGGACTAGCGAGTAGCCCGTGGCAACACTTCGACCAAACAGGCGCGCGTGTTAAAGGAGTAAACCATACCACCAATATCATCTGTAATCCTTTATATACAGTATACTTCACAACAGCCAATAAAGACAGACTGACTGTCCTCAAAGGATTACAGCCAAGACGAGAACTGAGATTTATGCTAAATCCACTCTTCTTCTCACTAATTGAGGACTTCAAAATCCCGATTAAATGGCAAAACGCTCTCAAGCTATTACCTCAAGAAACAGTGTTGGGTGAGGAGGAGTTTAATCACCTACTTAATAAGTATGTACCTTCTCTGGGTTCCCAACAAGTTACCAGGATTAAAGAAGCAGCAGCTATTGTTTTCTATCATCAGCAAACTGATTGTCCAGTCGTACAAACTCTTTGTTGCGATGATGCTCCACAATTTAAGTTAATCACTGCCGATAGAGCGTTATGTTGGGTGCATGAGGGAAGGCATTACAAGAAGTTAAGCCCCATGTTTCATTGCCATCAAACAATTTTAGGGAAATTTATCAAAGAATTTTGGGATTATTATCGGGAATTATTAGCTTATAAAGATGCTCCAAGTCCTGAAGCTGCAATACTTTTAAGGTCGAAATTTCGGCTGCTTTTTGAAACCCCAAGTGGTTATGAATTGTTGGATGAACGCAAACAATTAACTGCGGTCAAAGAATTCGAGTTGCTGAGGGTTTTAGAGCATCCTGAATTACCTTTACACAATAATCCGGCTGAGTTAGCTGCCCGAACCATGGTGCAGCGACGTAATATTAGCTATGCAACTCAAACGATTGAGGGTACTCAGGCTTGGGATACTTTTATGTCTCTTGTTGCTACTGCTCGTCAGTTGGGAATCAGTTTTTTTGATTATGTGCGCGATCGAATTTCTCAACTTGGAATTATTCCTTCTCTGTCCACTATTATTCACGAAAAATCTGCTCTTTATCCCTTAGGATTGTCTTGGCAGCCAGATTAAGTGCTACCCCTACTTATTGAGCCGATACG
>NZ_JAEQCB010000045.1:0-27663 GCF_020738785.1 Microcoleus sp. PH2017_05_CCC_O_A
GAGGGCGGGTTTTTGAAATTGTTAGTTTTGGGGCGATTATTGTTGGTGAACCCGCCCCTACGGGAATTATGTATATAGCCCGCCAATAATATTCAAAAAGCGTTTAACTTGTTTTTCCCAAGTCCAATCGAGCATAAAATTCGCCGCTGCTAAACCGCGACGTTTCGCTTCTTCGCGATTAGTATAAACTTGCTCTAAAGCCTCGACAACTTCCTCAACATCAGACTCTCCCCAACCTTCTACACCAGGAAAATGAGCAGTCGGTTTAACTCGTCCTTGATGCGACAAAGGATAGCAAATATTGCTATAAATTAAGTCTAAATGTCCGGTATTTGCTGATAAAATAGTAGGAATTCCGCAGGCCATACTTTCCATTGCGACTAAATTAGTGCCGCCTTCGCAGCGATTGGTGAAAACAGCGCAGTCGGCTTCTCGCAATATTTGTCCGGCGAGGTGATTGGGAATTAAACCGATGTCGATAAAAGATTCAACTGGTAAGCCGTTAGCCGCCAACCATTGCGAAATTCCTAAACTTCCGTCGCGGTTGATATTGGGAAGTCCCGCAACATTTCCGGTTTGTTCGATTCCTAGCATATACTGAGGCCAGAAGTTGTGCCATGTTGTTAGTAGTAAAGCTTCTGGATGTTTGGCGCGAAATCGTTTGAAAGCGGCGATTACAATGTCTTGGCCTTTGCGATATTCGAGTTTGCCGCCGGAGAAGATGGCGAAGCGATCGCCAAATAGGTTAGATTTAGGTGCAGGATGGAAAATTGCGGGGTCAATTCCTTGATTTACCATCGCGACGTTAGTCAAGCCGCAGCTTCTCAAAACATCGGCATTCCAGTGGGAACCGGCGACAATAGCGCGATATTTTTTGGCTGTTTCTAGGGCGGCTGGGGTGATGCGGGTGTCTTCAAAAAAGATGACTCCTACTTGACAAGGGCTGATTAGATGATTTTCAACTCCCGAGGATGCTAAGTTATTCCCCAAAGCGTAAAGTACAGGAAAGTTACAACTGATCTGTTTGTCGGAATTTGCTGTTACTAATTCCTGAAATTGTTTCTGCTTTTCTACTGCGGGTGACAAGAGTGATTTGTGCAGCGGATTGATGGATTCTGAGGTGATGGACGGCGGTACTAAAAGTGCAACTTCCCAGGCAGGATTTCGCAGCAGTTGCAGTGTTAAATTCATGCCGTAAATGCCCCAGCCGCTGGTGATCCTGACTGGCCAACTGATGCCGATTCCTGTTATTTGTGGCGGGGTTTCTGGGGGGATATTTTGAGGAAGAACTTCTGGATATATGTTACCAAGTAGAGTCTGGGAATGAGTATTTTCTGTTATTTGTAGCGGAGTTTGTGGGAGCGAGTTTTGAGTTTGAGCCTCTGGATATGCGTTACTAGGTAGAGCCTGGAAACGGGTAATTAGCTGTTCTAGGGCTGCTTTTATACGATCGCCCACGGCATCCCAATCACCCGCCTGTGACTGCCTAAACAACCGCGCAGTGGGATACCAAGGGCTGTCTTCCCGTGTCAGCATCCACCGCCAATCGGGCATAAAGGAGAGCAAAATCCAGACAGGTTTGCCCAACGCACCGGCTAAGTGGGCGATCGCGGTATCAACACAAATTACTAAATCCAGTTGCGAAATAATCGCTGCGGTGTCGGCAAAATCGAGGCAATGTTCGCTTAAATTGGGGATTTGCTGTTGATTCAATAAAGTTAAATCGCCCGCCGACAAATCTTTCTGAAGGCTGTAAAAACTCGCGCCCGGAACATCTAAAAACTTCAAAAACTCACTCAACTTACAGGATCGCTCGTGATTTTTGCGGTGCAGCGGCCCGCCCGCCCACACAATACCTACTTTTAGTTTATTGTTCGATCCTAGGGAAATTTTACAATCATCGGGCGCAGCTAAATAAGGAATATTTGCAGGTATGTTTTCCAAAGTCGTCCCCAGAATTCGCGGCAAACTTAGCAGCGGCGCTTGCACTTGAAAATCTAGCAAATTCTGCGGGTTTGTGACTACATTATCTACGCCTGCCACTTTTTCAAACAAACGCTTCAGCGATTTATGACAAGCAACCATAACTTTGCCGCCTTTTTGCTTGACTAAAGGTGCGTAGCGGATAAAATGAATCGCATCGCCAAAACCTTGTTCTGGATGCAATAAAATTGTTTTCCCCTGCAAATCTGAACCATCCCAAAGCGGGTAATTGGTATATTGTTGTTCTAATTCTTGAGTGTGCCAGCGCGATTCGTACTCGGCAAAACCAGGCTGGAAATTGCCAGTCAACAGCAAAGCAAATGCTAGTCTTAAACGCAAGTCTGGAGATTCTGGAGATAGTTGAATTGCTTTAGTATAGCAGTCGATCGCCTCCGCAACTCTTCCTTGTGATTCCAGGGCATAACCTAAATATAAGTTCGTTTTGCCCTGGTTGGGATTGATTGCTAGTGCTTGCTGGTAGTGCGAAACTGCCTCGGCTATTTGTCCGTTTTCCTGTTTGAGATAACCTAAATAAGTGTGGGCTTCGGCGTGGTTGGGCGAGGCGGCGATTACTTGTTGGTAGCGCGCGGCTGCGGCTGCTTTGTTACCTTGTTTTTGTAATGCCTTTGCTATGTGAAACTGTACGTCTATTTCTGCGATCGCACTTGATGATGATTTAGCCTCAGTGGGAGTGGGAATTAACTCTTGTAAAGCGACTTTTATGCGATCGCCCACGCCATCCCAATCACCCGCTATTTCCTGCCGAAACAACCGCGCAGTGGGATACCAAGGGCTGTCTTCCCGTGTCAGCAGCCACCGCCAATCGGGCATAAATGAGAGCAAAATCCAGACAGGTTTGCCCAACGCACCGGCTAAGTGCGCCACAGCGGTATCGACGCAAATAACTAAATCTAGTTGCGATATCACCGCCGCAGTATCGGCAAAATCGTTCAAATTGTCGCTCAAATCTATGACAGAAGTTTGAGTTAACAAAGTCATGTCATCCGCCGACACTTCTTTTTGCAGACTGTAAAAACTGACACCGGGAATATCTAAGAATTTCAAGAAATAGCTGAAATCGCTCGATCGCACAAAATCCTTCAAATGTTCCGAACTTCCCGCCCAGACAATCCCTACTTTGAAATTGCGATCGCAATTTAGCGAAAATTGCCAATTCGGCGGCGCCGCTAAATAAGGAACATTGGCGGGTATATTGTCTAAAGTTGTTCCGAGAATGTGCGGCAAACTCATCAGCGGTGCTTGTACTTGAAAATCGGGCAATTCTTCCACCCGCACCGCCACTTGTTCGATACCAGGAATCTGCTTAAATAAACGCTTCAGTTCTTGATAGCAAGATATAATGACTTTGCCGCCCTTTTGCTGGACAATTGTGGCGTAGCGGACAAATTGAATTGCGTCGCCCAAACCTTGTTCGCAGCGGAGTAAAATAGTTTGTCCGTTCAAATCTGAACCGTCCCAAACTGGCTTGTCAAAATTCAACCGCGGCAATTTTTTCGCCTGATCTGTGTGCCACCGCCACTCGTATTCTGCTAAGCCGCGCGGCAAGTCACCTGTCAACAGCAAGACTAAGCCTAAATTGAAGTGAGCTTTAACACAGTCTGGAGCTACTGCGAGAGCTTGATTGTAACATGAAATTGCCCGATTTACGTCTCCCAATAGTTCCACGGCACTGCCTAAATTAGTCAGGGCTTCTACATAATTTGGCTGCAAAGATATTGCTACCTCAAAGCTAGAAATTGCCTGCTCTATTTTGCCCGCAGCCAAACATGAATTTCCCAGGTGATAGTGTCCTTTAGAATTGTTCGGTTCTGCTTCAATTGCACGCTGGTAAAGCCGCCCGGCCTCCGCTGGCTGACATTTTGCTTGCATCGCCACGCCCAAATTTACGAGGGCGGGTACGTAATTGGCATTGAGGGAAAGTGCTTGCTGAAAATAGACGATCGCACTTTGAATCTCGCCCTGCTGCTGGAGAGTCGCGCCGAGATTGTTCAGGGCTTTGACATAAACGGGATTTAGGGCGATCGCCTTTTGAAAGCAAATTACAGCCTCGGCGATATTTCCCCGATCTTGCAGCAAAATACCCAAGTTATTTTGCGCTTGGGCGCAGTTCGGGTCAATTTCGATCGCGCGCTGATAATACGTCGCAGCTTCGGCTAAATCGCCTGTTTGGTGCAGCGTGACGGCTAAATTAGTAGCGGACTCGATGGAATCTGGCTGCAAAACCAAAGCATTCTTGAAATATGCGATCGCCTCGGCAAGCCTTCCTTGGGATTTCAGCAGATTTGCGCGATCGAATTGTTTCTTAGCTAACTCAATATTAGACTGAATTTCTATTGGTTGTCGAGCTTCCTGATGCTCATGAATTTTTGCTTCAAGCGCCAAAGTAGCCCGATCTAAAACTCCCTCCCAATCCCCCGCTGCTGACTGGCGAAACAAGCGCGCCGTCGGATACCAAGGACTATCTTCGCGCTCCAACATCCACCGCCAATCCGGCACAAAACACAGCAAAATCCACACGGGTTTGCCCAAAGCACCCGCCAAATGCGCTACAGAAGTATCTACCGAAATGACTAAATCCAGAGCCGAGATTACCGCAGCAGTAACTGCCATATCGTGCAAATTAGAGCTTAAATCTGTGACGGGCATTCGATCTAACCAAGCACGCTCGTCTGCTGTCATTTGCTTTTGCAAATTGTAAAAATCTGCTCCGGGAATCTCTAACAGTTTTGCCAACAAATCTAGCGGGAACGATCGTACCTTATTTTGTGAATGTTGAGTATTTCCAGACCACACAATCCCTACTTTCAAATTAGGAGTGTTCGGAAGAGCGCATTCCAAACCGGGTGGTGGAGCTAAATAAGGAACATTAGCTGGTATAGTATCTAAAGTTGTTCCCAGAATGTGCGGCAAACTCATTAACCGCGTATGAACTTGAAAATCAGGCGCATCGTCGGGATTAATTATTAACTCATCGATTCCCGAAACTTGGGCAAACAACCGCTGCAAGTGCGGCAAACACCAAACAATTACCTTGCCGCCTTTTTGCTTGACTAAATCTGCGTAGCGGATAAACTGAATTGCATCGCCCAAACCCTGTTCCGGGCAAAGCAAAATAGTTTTTCCCTCCAAATCTTTGCCGTCCCAAATCGGCTGAATAAAGTTGTGGCACGGAAACTCTTTTTCTTTAATTAGGAGCCGCCATTCGTACTCGGAAAAACCGCGCTGCAACTCTCCAGACAGCAGCAAAGCCAAACCTAAATTTAGGTGAGATTCTGGGTTAGTCGCATTGAATTGAACTGCTTGACTGTAGCAGGTGACAGCATCCGCAAATTGGCCGCCTTGGTGCAACACTTTTCCCAAACCGTTGAGGGGATTCATGTTACCTGGTTTCAACTCGATCGCCCTACGGTAACAATCGATCGCCTCTGCCATATTTCCGGCTTCCTCAAAAGCCTTACCCAGATTGTTCAAAGCTTCGGGAAAGTCGGGTTGCAGGCTCAAAGCTTGCTGGTAACAGGCGATCGCACCTGCAATTTTGCCCTGTTTGTGCAGCACAATTCCCAGATTGCAGCGAGCCTCAGCATTGGCTGGTAACTGCTGAATCGCTTGCTGGCAAACGGCTAGAGCCTCATCTAACTTATCTTGCTGTTGCAGGGAACTCCCCAAACCGATCAGAGTTTCGGCTAAATCTGGTTGCACCGCCATAGCGCGATCGTAATAGGCGATCGCATCTGCAATTCTGCCCTGTCGGATCGAGGCGTATCCTAAGTTGTGCAAGGCGTCTACATAATTGGGTTCGAGAGCGATCGCCCGTTCGTAATTTGCGATCGCGCGATCGTAATTCGCGCCCGTTTCCTCTCCTCGTTCCTCCAAAGCAATGCCCAAATTCAAATAAGCCACAGCACAATCAGGATTGACTTGAATCGCTTGCTCGTACAACCTGACAGCCTCCCCCACATCCCCTTGCTCTTCCCGCAGCAGGCCCAAATTAACCAGCGCTTCCGCGCAATTCGGGTTCAAAGACAGCGCCCGCTGGTATTGGGCGATCGCACCTTCATTCTCCCCTGCTTCCGCCAGCGCGCTGCCCAAATTGCTCGCAGTTTCAGCCAAATTCGGGTCTATTTCTAGGGCTTGTCGGTAATGCGCGATCGCCTCTGTTAACCGCCCGCTTTGCTGTTTGACAACACCTAAATTGCTGTGGGCGGCTGCATAATTCGGATCGATCGCGATCGCCCGCTGGTAACACTCGATCGCCCCGCCCAAATTGCCCTGCTGTTGCAAATCTCGGCCCAACCGCAACTCCCAATCCGCCGCCTCCGACGGCACAAATTCAGCAGAAACAGCGCCTAGAGCCTCCGCCACCCTAGCGAAAACGCCCTCCCAGCCTCCCCTTTCCCGTTGCCGAAACAGCCTTGCACTGGGATACCAAGGACTGTCTTCGCGCTCCAACAACCACCGCCAATCCGGGGAAAACGCCAGCAAAACCCAGACTGGTTTGCCCAAAGCGCCCGCCAAATGGGCGACAGCCGTATCGACAGTAATTACTAAATCCAGTTTGGCGATCGCAGCAGCAGTATCAGCCAAATCACCAAAATGCGGGCTCAAATCGACGATCGGCGTTCCATTCAACAGCGCGCGATCGGCCTCTAAAACCTCCTTCTGCAAGCTGTAAAAAGTTACCCCCGAAACGTCCAAAAGCGGCAGAAACTGACTTAAACCGCAAGAACGCTGCATATTTTTGCGGTGTTTGGGATTCCCCGCCCAGACAATCCCAACTTTCAAATTGCGATCGGGCAAAAGCGCAAATTCAGCATCCGCAGGGGGAGACAAATAAGCAGTAGTTGCCGGAATTGTTTCTAGCCTTGTACCGAGAACATAGGGTAAACTCAACATCGGCACTTGCACGTCAAATTCCGGCAGCGGTTCACCTCTAACTATCAACAAATCAATGCCATCAACCATGGCAAACAAACGGCGCAATTGCGGGTAACAATCAACAATTACCCTACCGCCTCGATTTTTGACAATCTCAACGTAGCGAATAAACTGAAGCGAATCGCCTAAACCTTGTTCCGCGTGCAGCAAAACAGTCTTTCCCTGCAAGTTGGAACCGTCCCACAGCGGCCGGTATTCTCTTGCCGAAAGTGTATTTCCCGGCGCCGTCAAATAACAGGAATGGCCTGTTTTAAATTCTTTAATCTGCCAGCGCCACTCGTATTCGGCGAGGCCATTTGCAAAATCTCCCGCCAACAGCAAAGCCAAGGACAAATTCAGGTGAGCGCTAGCATGATCCGGATTCAAATGAATCGCCCGTCTGTAGCAGGCGATCGCATCTTCAACCGCGCCTTTTTCCAGAAAAGTCCTGCCTAAATTGTTGATAGCTTCCACAAAATCCGGCAGCAATTCCAACGCTTTGTGATAATACTCCAGCGCCTCTTCTAAATTGCCCTGTTCTTGCAAAACAGTTGCCAAATTGTTGTAAGCTTCCCAGCTATGGGGTTGAATTTCCAGCGCTCGGCGGTACAAATCGAGCGCCCTTAACAGTTCGCCCTTTTCTTGCAGCGCCACCGCTAAATTAATCAGTGCGGGCACGAAATCCGGTTCAGCAGCCAGAGCTTGTTCGTAATGTGCGATCGCCTGTTCCACTTTACCTTGTTCCTCAAAAATCTTTGCCAAGTTGTAAGCTGTTTGAGGAATATTGGGAGCGAGCGCTAAAGCTTCTTGGTAATGCGGAATGGCTGCATCTAATTCCCCATTTTCGTGTTTGAGAAAACCATAATTAATGCGCGCTTGGAAACAATTGGGAGCGAGAGATATAATTTGTTCGTAAAGGGCGATCGCCTCTAGCTTATCGCCTGTTTCCATTAAATGTTCTGCTTGTTGCAATAAATCATCTAAAACAGCCGAATTTTCGTCGCCCGTTGCGACAACAGATATCTCAATTCCCTGCAAATGCTTGGCTGCTGAGTCATTTCCTAAAGCTTCGCCCGCAGTCACAAATATTTGTTTGTTTTCCTCAACCAAGCTAGCGCCTGTCATTTCCAGAGGTAGATTTTTGGCAGCATCCTCAGCAGAAGTAGCAGAATTTGCGATCGCAAATAAACTCAAAGCCGCCTGCACATCCTGAAACAATTCTTGCCAACTTTCCGGCTGACTTTGGCGGAAAAGCCTTGCAGTTGGATACCAAGGATTGTCTTCGCGATCCAGCAGCCAGCGCCAGTCAGGAGCAAAAGACAGCAGCACCCAAACCGGTTTACCCAAAGCACCAGCCAAGTGTGCCACAGAAGTATCGACAGTAATCACTAAATCCAATTGAGATATAGCAGAAGCCGTATCAGCAAAGTCGTTCAGATGCGCGCTCAAATCCGGGACTAGATGCTGGTGCAACAAAGTGCGATCGCACTCCGACAAGTTTTTTTGTAAACTATAAAAAGCAATTCCCGGAACATCCAAGAATTGCATAAAATCGCTTAAACTGCAAGAACGTTGATTATCTTTACGGCGCTGCGGACTTCCCGCCCAAACAATCCCCACCTTTAACTTTGCATCAGAAGCAAGTGCAAAACTGCACTCAGCAGGCGGAGCTAAATAAGGAACATTTGCGGGAATTGTTTCCAGAGTTGTCCCCACAATCCTCGGCAAACTCATCAGCGGTGCGTGAAAGTCAAATGCTGGCAAATCCTCAAAACAAACTGATAAATATTCAATCCCGACAACAGTCGCAAACAACCGCATCAAATCCGGATAGCAAGCCACGATAACTTTAGCACCTCGGCTGCGAAGCATCGGCACGTAGCGAATAAACTGAATCGAATCGCCGAAGCCTTGCTCGACGTGGAGTAAAATAGTTTTACCCTGCAAATCCGCACCATCCCAAAGCGGCTGTGGAAATTGTCTCGGTTCTACTTGCGAAGTGCGCCACCGCCACTCATATTCAGCAAAACCGCGCTGGAAATCTCCAAACAATAGCAAAGTCAAGGCTAATTCCAGGTGTGCGATGGCGTTGTCTGGCTGCAATTCCAAGGCTCGATGGTGACAAGCAAAAGCCTCTTGAAATTCTCCTAAATCGACCAAAGCGTGGGCGAGGTTGTTAATAGCATCCACGAAGTCCGGCTTAAGTTTTAATGCTTGTCGGTAGTGGGAAATTGCTGCTTTAGTATTACCTTGTTCGTGGTAAAATGCTCCCACATTGTTCTGAGATTCGGGATTGTTAGGTTCTAATGCTATAGCTTGCTGGTAGCAGTCGAAAGCTTCGGGCAATTTACCTTGCTGCTGAAAAATTCTTCCCAATCCGATCAGAGAATATGTCAAATTAGGATTAATTTTTAAAGCGTGCAGGTAACAGGCGACTGCCTCATTTAATTGATTTTTATCTTTTAATAAGCCTGCTAAATTGTGTGCAGTTTCCAGCAAGTTTGGATCGAGCTGGAGCGCTGTTTGATAATATGAAATTGCCGAGTCAATTTCGCCCAAGTGCTGTTTGAGCCAGCCCAAATTGTTGTATGCTAGTGCGGTATTTGGTGAAAGTTGGATGACTTGTTCATAACTGGCGATCGCCCTTTGAGTAGCGCCAACATCCATCAAAACATGGGCTTTGTTTAAATGTGCCTCTACAAAATCGGGGTTTTGGGCGATCGCGCGATCGTAAAAGTCGATCGCCTCAGCCACTTTCCCCTGCTGTCTGACTGCAATTCCCAACAAACACAACACGTTTGCTGACTCCGGCTGCGCTTCCACAATTTGCCGGTACAAATTTTCAGCTTCTAACAAACGCCCCGCTTGATGATATTCCCAAGCTATCTTCAAAGAATCTTCAGCACGCATTTTGACGGCAGATTTTTGGAATTTTTTCTTAGAAGCCATAGTTGTCTGTGTTGTTTGTTATTTGTTGTTTGTTATTTGTTGTTTGTTATTTGTTGTTTGTTGTTTGTTGTTTTTTACTATAACAATAACCGCCAACTGCCAACTGCCAACTGCCAACTGCCTTCATCCCAACAAACAAGCTGCGGGAAAAATCAAATATTCTAAGAAAAACAACTTCCAAATAAACTGATAAAAATCAGCAATTTCTTTCTGCTCGTCCAAATCAACTTTGACACTCCAAAACCACATCAAACCCAAAGCCACCAAATGAGCAACCGTCAAAAACACTAAATTAACATTAGACAACACGACTGCTCCCGCCAAAGTAGCGCCCAAATAGCAAACCGTCAACACCCAGCGAGACAAATTAAACACAGCCTGCTTGCCCAACTCGATCGTAAACGTAGTAATATTGTATTGCTTGTCGCCCTCCATGTCAGGGATATCTTTGAAAATGGCGATCGCAAAAGTAAACACGATCACAAAAACCGTCAGCACCCAAACTTCCGCCGGAATCGCCAAAGACAGACTATTTAAGCTCCAGCCCGTAAAAACGCTTTTCGCCCTTCCCAAACCCAAAACCCAATTAAAGTGTAGAAACAGCCCTAAATTGACGATCGCCCCGCGCACCGTAAAAATGCACAGCGCCGCCCAAAAAGGAAACCGCTTCAACCGAATTGGTGGCAGAGAATAAGCAGTCCCAATCGCCAAACTAACGCCAACTGTAGCCAGCAAAAACGGGCCTTGCAAAACAGCAGTCACAACCGCTATAATTCCCGTTGCAATTACAATCAACTCCCCAGTTTTGCGAGAAAACGCTCCCGAGGCGATCGGCAAATACGGCTTATTAATTTTATCAATTTCAACATCTTCTAACTGGTTCAATCCCACAATATAAATATTGCCACAAATGCAAGCCAACCAAGCAAATGCTAGCGGCAGAAATATCGGATTCACAAATAATCGAGTGCTTTGAGCGATCGCATACAAAGCCAGTACACTCAAGGTAGTGCCGATAATCGTATGCGGCCGAGAAAACTCCCAAAAAGCGCTCACCCAGCTTTGCGGAGCCGAGCCATTTTCATCAATCCAAGACTTACCAATCGAATCGTTGCTCATAAATCCTACAAACGCACCAGAAATAATATTAAGTAAGATGGAAATTGTCCACCTTACTTGATTGAACTTGCCGCCAGAAATATCATCAACCGAACTTCTTCATTCCTTCTTCCTTCATTCCTTCCTTCTTTCTTCCTTTTTACTTCATTTCTTCGGTCAACTGTCAACTCTTCCTTCTTCCTTCCTTCTTCCCTCTTCCTTCTATCCGTTACATCCGTTACATCCGTTGCCGAACTTCCTTCTTCCTTCGGTCAACTGTCAACTGTCAACTGTCAACTGTCAACTGTCAACTGTTCCATTTATTTTACAGCACAAATCAGCCCGAAACGAATCAATCCGCTCTCATATCCCCGACTCATCAACCCCAGAGCAAGTGCAGCTTGAATAGTCGTCCAACCGCTCGTCAACAAACCCCAAATCGCGCTCGGAGTCAAAGCAGAATCGATCACCACATCCCAAAAAGGAGCCACAGCTTTTGACCAATCAGCACTGCGAATACTTGTCAGAGGCAAACTGCGGACAATCTCCTCATATTCCGGCAAAGAAATCACATAAGGCAAAGCATAAACTCGGTAAATTTCTGCCAATTCCTTCCTCTCTGCATCAGTCAATTCTCCCGCTGTTTCTCCCAGCGGGCGGTGACACCAAGTTGCCAAAATCAAAGTTCCTCCCGGCTTGAGCACGCGGTAGCATTCCTGTAAAAACTTAATTTTGTCGGGCATATGTTCCCCGCTTTCGAGAGACCAAACCAAGTCAAAGGACTCATCAGGAAAAGGCATATTTAAAGCATCTGCTACTAAAAAGTTAACATTGCTTTCCAGTCCAGCAATTTTAGCGCGTTCCTTTGCTCTGTTTGCCTGTACCGGACTCAGCGTAATGCCGGTGGCTGTCACCCGATCGCCCTTTTGATTTGGTTCCGACGATCGACTAAAATCGCGATCGACCCCATCATCCGACTTTAAATTATTTTGCGCGATCGAACCAAACTTTTCGGTCAAATACAACGTGCTCCCACCAATGCCGCAACCGACATCCAGAATGCGGTAAGGTTCTGATAGCGCTCCGGCTGTCGGCACTCGGGCCCAGGAGAGCAGTTCCTCGATCAAATCTATCTGAGCCTGTCGGCGCTCTTTCTTTAAGTTTCCATCCGGGCCGTAGTAACCGTGGTGCATATGTTCGCCCCACACCTGCTCCCACAAACCGCTAGAAGCGTCGTAGAGTTGCTGAATTTGCTGGTAAAGTGTTGATGTCATCGCACGATCGCAAGTTGTTACAGGAATTCTACCGTGATTGTCCCGTTGTTGTCATCGAACTTGGCGGCGAAAGTGCGATCGACAGCCGGCACTCGCACTCGCAGAGATATCCTGATTTCGGGCCAGGCGATCGATTTGTGAGTTCCCTTTAAAATCCCAAATCAAAAATCTAAAATCGATTTGTGGGTTCCCTCTAAAATCCCAAATCCCAAATCCCAAATCCCAAATCCCAAATCCCAAAATCTCAAAATCTCAAAATCCCCAATCTAAAATCTAAAATCTAAAATCTAAAATCGAATGACTGTCTCGCGAACTATTTGTTTAGGATTCATCGCCGTCATTACCGCAGGTGCTCTACTACTAATGATGCCATTTTCCACAATTGATGGAACTTGGAGCGATCCAATCACAGCACTCTTTACCTCTACTTCCGCTGTCTGCGTCACAGGGTTGTCGGTTGTAGATGTCGGAAAATATTACTCTTTTTGGGGGCAACTGTGCCTCGTATTACTGGTGCAAATAGGAGGCTTAGGCTACATGACAGCCACAACTTTCTTACTGCTGCTATTGGGCCGCCGCTTTGGTTTAAAAGACAAAATTGCCCTGCAACAATCACTTGACAAATCGGGACTAGCCGGAGTATTACAACTCGTGCAGTCAATTCTAGCAACAACCGCTTTGTTTGAATTGACTGGAGTGTTTTTGCTGATGTTAGTTTTTGTCCCAGAATACGGATTTAAAGACGGTCTCTGGTCTGCTATTTTTCACAGTGTGAATTCTTTTAATAACGCCGGATTTAGCATCTATTCAGATAATTTAATCCGCTACGTCAATTCGCCTGTGATTAACTTCACAGTCACCGGATTGATCGTATTTGGGGGCATCGGCTATCAAGTAATTATGGAAATGTACCTGTGGCTGCGCGATCGCTTCAACAAAAGCCCCATCTGCACAGTTTTTTCCCTGAATTTCAAAGTCGTTACCAGTACAACTGCTGTCCTTTTAATTTTAGGAACCCTAGGATTTTTGGTGCTGGAATACAACAACCCAGGAACTTTCGGGCCTCTAAATTTTCCTCAAAAGGTGATGGCAGCTTGGTTTCAATCTGTGACGCCCCGCACGGCAGGATTTAATACAATTGACATTGGAAAAATGAGCGAAGCCGCGCTATTTTTGACCATCGCGCTGATGTTTGTCGGCGCCAGTCCCGGTAGCACCGGCGGCGGCATCAAAACCACAACTTTTAGGATATTGTTTAGCTGTACCGCAGCAGTTCTCGAAGGTCAGGAACAGGTGCAGTCCTATCAGCGTCAAATCCCAGCAGCCCTGATTCTGAAAACCATTAGCGTAGTCTTCGGCTCGCTGTTAGTCGCCTTCTCATCTGCAATTTTAATTGAACTGACCAATCCCGAACTAGAATTTATCCAAGTGCTGTTTGAGGCCGTGTCAGCTTTTGGTACAGTTGGCCTTTCCACAGGGATTACAGCCAAGATTTCGGCGATCGGCAAATTAATTTTGATTGCGACAATGTACATAGGTCGGGTTGGCGTGCTGCTGCTGATGAGTGCCGCATTCGGCGACCCCAAACCCAGAACTTTTAAGTATGCTGAGGAAAGTTTGTTAGTCGGATAGCAAAATCCTGCCTCGTTTCTGATAATCTAAACAATGGGTCATATCAAATCCCGTTGCATCGGAATTATGTAGTGCGAGCGTCTCGCTCGCGATTCAGGCCGCGAGCGAGACGCTCGCACGCTCAACGATTCAAATATATAATTCCGATGCAACCGGAAACGATATCACAACCCAAATCAACTTTTACTATTTACTCAAAAATCAAAAGGAGGCAGCGCTGTCTATGCTAAAATTTGAATATCCAGACCTTCAGCGCTGAATATGAGCGTGAACCTTTCATCTTTAAGATTTTTCCGCAGTTTGCGCGCGGAAAACAAGCAGTTTGCAGTTATTGGTTTGGGACGTTTCGGCAGAGCTGTGTGCTCGACTCTCCACGGCTTGGGTTACGAAGTCCTGGGAGTTGACACCGACGAAAAAAAAGTAACTCAAGCTTTGAGCGATCGCATTTCGGCTCACGTTTTGCAGTTAGATTCTACAGAGCCTAGCGCTCTACAGGAAGCCGGTATATTTGAATTTGAAACAGTGATTGTGGCGATCGGCAATTACCTCGCCGAAAGCATTACCACCACCCTCAACCTCAAGGAAGGCGGGGTAACTCACGTCATCGCCAAAGCTTCCTCGGAAACTCACTTAAAACTGTTGAAAAAAGTCGGCGCCGATCATGTAGTTTTTCCCGAACGAGAAATGGGCTGCTCTTTAGCCCGCATTCTTACACAACCCAGCATTTTAGAACGCTTTGACCTCGACCCAAATCACAGCATTGTTGAGTTGCTCGTTCCTGAAAAATTTGACGGTAAAACCATTGCGGATTTGGATCTCCGGCGCCGGTACGGTTTGAACTTGCTCGCAGTCGGTCGCGCCGACAAGTTCGAGATCAATCCCCAGCCAAACGAACGCTTGAAAAACGGCGAGGTGATGGTAGTAATTGGTTCTAATAAAGATATCAATCGCTTGCCAATTTAACAGATCGCCATTTTACTTGCTCGATCTCTAGGGTGCGCCGCAAGCGCACCTTATATTATCTGCGATCGAGGCACCACCTGAGACTTGAATTGCAAGCCCTAGCTAGGAAATGAGAATTAAATAACTTCCACAAGTTTGTGGGATGGGCGGGACGCCCATCCCACAATAACAATAAAGATTGTAAGTTATTTAATTATCATTCCTAAATAAAAATACCAATGCTGCGGTTGCTTTGGCCGTGGCGGTTTGCTCGCAGAACACAACGGAAACCATCGCCACAATCGAAAATTTTTGAAGAAAATAGAAGCACCCAACGATCGATCGTCGCGCAAGCCCAAATCTAGGAGCGCTAGCCCTCAGAATTCAACCGACTTTCAAGATATCTTGCAAATAAGCTTTGCCAAAAACCAGCACCACCAACACTAGAGCGAGTTCAACAGGCCAAGGACAGACCGCAAAAAACCAAATTAACGAACACACCCCAATAATTGCAGCTATGGGAGCCGGAATCCCGTCTAGCGTTCTCTTGTCAGTCCCAGCAGTCACGAGTCCAGCGAGCAAGCAGAGCGTAAACGGAATCAAGCAACTTGCGATCATGGCTTTTACCTCATTAAATTTTTTTTAGATATGGCAGATGAGCATATTGTAACGATACATGAAAAATTCGGAAACGTACCAGAATCTTTGATAAAATTTAATGTTAGGTCATTGATAAGCTGTAGCCACACTTGTTTAATTTTGAGCTTCGACTCTCTCCGAAGGCAGAATTTGGGAATTTTGGTTTCGGCATTCGCGATCGCAGCCGAATACCTGGAGATGAACTGCGATGCACCCTCGATCGCACTTCTGCAATAGATTCCCGACAAAATGCGACAGTACAAAGGCTGGGCCGATTTCCGGTAGCCTGCCTTTTTGCTGTCTGTACAGACACGATGTCTGTAGAATGCCGATCGCCCCGCTAACCTTTCCCTCCATCGCAGGAAAGAAGATATTGCTGGGCGATCGATCTTTTTGTGTTCGAGCGTGCGATCGATCTTTGCTTCCCCATCTCTCACTAAAAAATAAATTCCCAAGCCATTAACAGCCTTTTCTATCGCCATTAATTAATATAAACAATCAACAATAAATTGACGAAAACCACCCTCTATTGTATAATCGAAAACCCTCCCTATAAAAATAGCCGACACTTGACAACTAATCAACTAAAAAGTTAACTATTTAATAGATACAACTCCTACAGCAATGATGTCATACCTCATCTCATTTTCCTACGGTATTTGCCTGCTACTATCCCTCATCGGTTGGGGAAAAGTCTTCAACCACATCCTGTTTCCCAACCAGCGAATTGACTGGGGACAAAGAGCCGCTTGGGGTCTAGCTTTTAGCGTTCTAATTGGCGGCATCTTAAATGCAACCTGGACTATTTCCCAAACCACAATTCTATTTTTTTTAGGTTTGGGACTCATTTACTGTCTAGTAGATTTAATAAATCACAGACAATTAATTATTAATAATATCTGGCACTTTTTTCAAGAATGCCGCAAAGATAAAGTCATCTTAGCAGGCATTGCCATAGTTAGTCTACTAATTTTAATTCAATACGCCGGATGGCTTTATACAGGTAGACACAACTTTGCAAATATGGTCTATGCTGACGGATTTAATACTAGCGACGACTACCACGGTTACTTAGTATTTCCCCACAAAATGCTGCAACTCGGTTCGATGGGTTCAGACCCTTTTAGCGAACGAAGAATAGTATCTTTAGGTGGGCAGTCATTTCTCCAAGCATTGATTTTAAGCGGACTTTCCGACACTAATCTCAACCTCATCGACCCCGCTTTGCCCCTGATAATTACTGTCGGACTAATCCTAGGATTTTTCAAAGAAAATAAAGTTTCAACCAAACGAATCGTCTTCACTATTTTATTCTTGCTTTTGATTCCACTTCCCAAGGCTAACACTACAAGTCTCATGCTGCCAGTCGCTTTATTTGTAAGTTTGTTCAGGACGCTTGACAGTAAAGAGATAGAACGCAACCATTGGGCGGCAAATGCTTGTATATTAGCTTTAATTGCAGCGGCTATTTGTGCTTTAAAATCATCGCTAATACCCGCCTGTGTCTTTCTATTTGCCACCAGCTATATTTGCTATTTAATTAGCTCCGAATCCAAACAAAAAGTTTTATTTGAATTGGTATTGACAACAGTATTAGTGGGAGTATTTCTACTGCCTTGGATGATTTCAATGTATCAATCCTCAGGCACTCTATTGTATCCTCTTTTGGGAAAAGGCTATCACGCCTCCGCCTACGGCATTACCTTCAAATCAGGTTCGACGTTATTAGGAACTGCGAAAAGCGCCATGAGAGCATTCCAAGGTATTTATGTTTTTATACTGATATTTCTCGGCTGTTTGAGCTTGAGCATCCGACCATGGAAGTTTGGCAATTTACCCGAAGAACCTTCGTTCTCGAACCGCCAAGCAGTTTTATCAATGACAATTGCAGCGGGATTGGCGACAATTGCTGTAGGTGTAATTACCGAAAATGCCGACCCTTTTCGCTATTCGTTTTCTCACCTTTTCCCAGCAATTTTAATATTGATCGCGGTAGCAATGACCGACACAGGAACATTAAACAAAAACGGAGCAGCCAACTTTTTTATTGCTGCTGTATTTTGTGCGGGGTTGGCAATTAGCTATAACTGGGCTATCACTAAACAGACTTACTCAGCTTATGTAAAAAATATAGAATTTGGGCTGACAAATCCATCATTAGTTACAGCAAAGCAAAAGTCGCAGTACGTAGCAATACAGGAGTCTGTGCCACAGGGAGAAACAGTTTTGACCAGACTAGATGCACCTTTTATCCTCGACTTCAAACGCAATCAAATTTTCCTAGCAGACTGGCCGGGGGGAGCAAGTTTGCCACCCGGTATGCCTGTATTCAAAGGCCCTGAAGCCTTAGCAAACTATTTAGTTTCAAAATCTATTCGATACATAGCTTATTCGTCTTGGAGTCTCAATCATCCCGCAGATGTAGATACTTCGGGGCCTGGATTGTCATCTTGGTTTCGACTGCAAGCAAAACTCTCTCACGATTTTCGCGATAACGTGCGGCAACTTGCAAAAAGTCGCAAAAAACTTTATGAAGACGGAGAAAATTTTGTGTTAGATTTGGGAACTAAAGCCATCTCTATGGGTTTGTAGTTCTGAACAGTTGCTAGAATCAAAGCAAGCTGAAAAAAGTCTTACATGATACGCTACTCATAGCAGTAAGGTACGCATTGCACACCCTACAATAACTTTACTCTTTAGTCCGCGGAGGCGGACTTCGTTTGTGTAGTAGCGGTTTCAACCGCCGAGTCTTAGGAATGAGAATTAAATAAGGATCGCAAATTAAATAATTTACACAAGTTTGTGGGATGGGCGGGACGCCCATCCCACAATAACAATTAAAATTGTAAGTTATTTAATTCGCGATCCTTATCTAATCAAAGGGGATTTTTAACATAAAAGAGCAGATTGGATATCAAACCGAGAAGCCGAAAATGTCTGGTAGAAACTTGAGCATCTGCTGGGAGCATCTTTAACACATCTTTCTCGGATAATAGGTTGAGATTCTCCTCTTTGGCAAAGAAGTTTTTGCCGAGCAATCTCAACAAAGCTCGAAACCAAGAAGGGGGAAACCAATGAATTAGGGGAACAGCAGTGTGGAATTCTACGGGATACCAGCGGTTGGGAGTGGTGATGCAACAAGTTTTGCCGACTCGGCAAAGTTCCCGAACAAAAGCTTTTTGCTGAGTCCTATTGCCGACGTGTTCGATTACGGCAAAACTCACGACTAAATCAAAACTTTTGTCGGGAAATGGTAAAGTCAACCCGTCGGAACGGACGTATGTTAAACCGGGATATTCTTCTTCTAAAAAGGCAGCATCTTCCATGCCGACTGCGGTTATTTTATGGGGGTATGGATAGAGTTTTTCAAAGAAATTGCAATCTTCGCGACGGTCGGAAGTTACTCCTACATCCAGGACGGTTGTGTCGTCGCTGGGATTGGCTAATCCCAGGAGCAAATCAAACATTTTTTGGCGGGCGTACCAAGATAGTTTAGTGGCGAAACCACCTAGCTTGGGGCCGATATACTCGCTGGAATTGTTTTCAGTTACTGTCATAGGATTTGAGGTTTTCGATGTACAGATTAGATGGGTGAAGTCTGATTGTTCCTGACCGCTTTAACGCAGCATTTGGACAAGTCTGTCGATTCTGAATTTTAAATTTTAGATTTTAGATTTACTCCACAGATGAATTGGGTAGCTTGAAATTTGGTCTAAAGTCTGGGGATATCCACTCCATGCGCCGACAGCCTGTATCTGTTTTTGGGCTGGTTCAAATTATCTTTGCTGACAATTGTAATAAGATTTGAGGTTGAATTATTTTACCTACGTTTTAAGCTCAGAACGCTGAGAAAAAAGCTAGACAGAACCATCTGCAAACCTACTGTCAGGCACGTGAGGGAGGGAATAACTAAACGGAGAGTTTTAGAGGAGTCTAGAGAACCGAAATCTGTTTTGCTCCAGATAGTTAATGACAAGAACGAGCCAATTATTCCGATTAATATTAGCGTGATTCCCACGATCAATCCTGTCTCTAGGGTGACATAGCGAAATATTTTGTTGAGTTTGGGGTCTTGCGGCAACAGTTTCTCGCTGATGGCGAAAATTTTGGTGAAGAAAGCGAATGTTACGGCTTGAAAACCGACGATAATTGCGATCGCAGCATACAATAGCGTATGTACATCAAAGCTGATGCTCCCGATTTTTTGAGTACCGGGCAACAGCCAAATGCCAACTATTAAACCCAACATCATCAGCCCCGTACCGGGATACAGAAACAGCCACCGGGGACTGTACAGCAGCAAAAATCGGAGGTGCCGCCAGCCATCTCGCCAAGTTCGCAGGTGTGGCGGGCGGCTGCGGCCGTCGGGAGAGAGTACGGTTGGGACTTCAGTTATCCCCAACTTGTACAGCGAGGCTTTGACGACCATTTCGCTGGCAAATTCCATACCGGTTGTTTGCAAGTCGAGTTTCAAAATTGAGTCTCTCCTGAAACCTCTGAGCCCGCAGTGAAAGTCGCCGGCGGGACTTGAAAAGAATAACCGCCCAACCCATGTCAGCACCGGATTTCCTAAATATTTGTGCAGCGGCGGCATGGCCCCTGGTTTGATGCCCCCTTGAAAGCGGTTTCCCATGACTAAATCGCAGCCTCCCCGCAATTTTTCGACAAAGGCGCCGAGGTGCGAAAAGTCGTAGCTGTCGTCAGCGTCGCCCATGATAATATAAACTCCGCGCGCCGCTACGATGCCTCCCATTAGGGCGCTGCCGTAGCCTTTGGCTGCTACGGGTACGACTCGGGCCCCCAATCGGGTGGCGATATCTTGAGAACCGTCAGTGCTGCCGTTGTCTGCTATGATGACCTCGCCGGCAATATTAAGTTCGCGCAGGGACTTCTGTGCCTTCTCGATACAGATTTCTAAAGTTTCTGCCTCGTTGAGGCAGGGCATGAGTATCGAGAGTTCGAGACTGTATTCCTCGCTGGTGTTGGTCTGTTCTGCCATATGTTTGTTCCAGGCGTTACTGGCGATCGACAATACTTACTGTTCCAGTATCTATGCTTAAATTATTAGTGGTGAAGAAAACTCAACAAAACTTAATTTAAGTTTTTCCAGTTTTTTGGAATGGCAATTTTTGCTGTAATATAGGTTACTTAAACTTATGAGTAGAAGCGTTTTTCTAGTTTTGCTCGCTGCTATTTTGTGCAGTGTTGTAGGTCAATTTAGTCTGAAAGCGGGAGCGAAAATATTAGGACCGATTGGCGCTGCTAATTTAGTTGAAAAAGTTATCGCAATGGCAACTCAGCCTTTGATAGTTGGAGGTCTGTGTTTGTATGCAGTTTCTTCGATCGGCTTTATCGTAGTTTTGTCTCGCGCCAACATTAGCATAGTCTCGCCTTTACTGTCAATTAGTTACTTGTTTACTGTTTTGGGTGGCAAAATTGTATTTGGCGAGCCTTTGCCACCGCTGCGGTTGGTAGGCGTGGGGCTAATTATGACGGGAGTAATTTTTGTACTCAGAGGTCAGGCTGGGGGAGTTACTGGCGGCAATTAACACGATTTGAGATTTGAGATTTGAGATTGAAGATTGAAGATTGAATAATTTTAGCGGTAGGGTGCCTCGCAATTAAAAATCCCTAGTATAAAATCGATCGTCTCATTGCGACGCACCTATGCCATCGCAAATTGAGCAAACCAACTCAAAAATTATGTTGTAGCAACAGTTGAGATGGTATAAGATTGATAATTGAGTGCTGAATTGATAATTTAGGTCGCAGGGTGTATGTGAGTCCTCTGTTATGAAATAATGCTGCAATATGTCTCTGTCCTCTGAGTCTATGAATCTACTTCAATTATTGAGATATCGCACCGCAGTTCTTGCTACTATGCACCAAAAAGAACGGGTGATGGCTCCCATTTTGGAACGAGAATTAGGCGTTATAATTAGCGTACCTGCGAATTTTGATACTGACGCATTCGGCACGTTCACTAGAGAAGTTAAGCGTTTAGGTACTCAAATAGAAGCGGCTCGCCAGAAAGCAGAAAAAGCTTTAGAAGTTGCGGGCGAAACTCTAGCATTTGCGAGCGAAGGTACTTTTGGCCCTCACCCAATGATGCCGTATCTGCCAGCCAACAGAGAAATTGTAATTTTATTAGATAGAGCTAACAATATCGAACTTGTCGGCGAATCTTTGTCATTGGAAACTAATTACAGTCACCAGTTAGTTGCAAGTATAGAAGAAGCCGAGGATTTTGCCCAAAAAGCGGGATTTCCCGAACACGGACTGGTTGTTGTAGTTGGCGATGCTGCACTCGGTAAGGGTGAAATTGTTAAGGGCATTGTGACAGAAAAACAACTTTTTGATGCGGTGACAGCAGGCTTAACAAAATCCTCAACTGGCAAAGTTCACGTCGAAACAGATATGCGGGCGATGTACAATCCCACTCGGATGAAAAACATCGAAAATGCAACTCTCGATTTAGTTAAAAAATTTAAGCAATTGTGCCCGGAGTGCGGTTGGCCGGGATTTGAGATTTCCCAGAGGAAAATGGGGTTGCCCTGCGGACTTTGCTATTTTCCGACTCAGCTAGTGCGATCGACTATTTATCAATGCAAAAACTGCGGTTATACTAAAGAAGAACTGTTTCCCGACGGTCGAGAGACTGCCGATCCGGCTCAGTGTCAGTATTGCAATCCTTAAAAATAAGTTACTAATGATAGCCGTAGCAACCGATCGCAACTGGAAACCCGTTATTAAAGAATTTGAGGCTGTAGTCGGCAAAAACGGCGTAGTGCAGCGCCGTGAAGAATTGATTGTCTACGAGTGCGATGGACTTGCTAGCTACCGCCAGCGCCCCGCCCTGGTGGTATTGCCGCGAACTACCGAGGAAGTGGCAAATGTGGTCAAAATCTGCGATCGCAATTCCATTCCCTGGGTGGCTAGAGGTGCGGGTACCGGGCTTTCCGGCGGCGCTTTACCTGTAGAAAACTGCGTGCTGATTGTCACAGCCCTGATGCGAAAAATCCTGAAAGTTGACTTAGAAAATCAGCAAGTAGTCGTACAACCGGGAGTAATTAATAACTGGGTAACGCAAGCAGTTAGCGGCGCAGGTTTTTACTACGCGCCCGATCCTTCCAGTCAAATTATTTGTTCGATTGGCGGCAACGTTGCCGAAAATTCTGGTGGCGTACACTGCCTCAAATATGGCGTGACAACCAATCACGTTTTAGGATTGAAATTGGTAATTCCAGACGGTTCAATTGTCGATGTCGGCGGCGAAATTCCAGAAATGCCTGGTTACGATTTAACTGGTGTATTTGTCGGTTCCGAAGGCACTTTAGGCATCGCCACAGAAGTTACTTTGCGAATCCTCAAAGCGCCGGAATCGATTTGCGTTCTGTTGGCAGATTTTCCTAGCATAGAAGCAGCGGGCGAATCGGTTTCCGATATTATCAGCGCTGGGATTATTCCTGGTGGCATGGAAATCATGGACAATATCAGCATTAATGCTGTGGAAGATGTCGTAGCAACTGGTTGTTATCCGCGCGATGCGGCAGCAATTCTGCTCGTAGAAATCGACGGTTTAGAAGTGGAAGTTGCTACAAATAAACAGCGAATTTCTGATATTTGCAAGCAGAATGGAGCGCGAAATATCACCACGGCTCACGATCCGGAAACGCGGATGAAAATTTGGAAAGGGCGGAAAGCTGCTTTTGCGGCGGCGGGTCATCTCAGCCCTGATTATTACGTGCAAGATGGGGTAATTCCGCGCACGCAAATGGCTTATGTTTTGAAAGAAATTGAGGGTTTGAGCGAGAAATACGGCTACCGAATTGCGAATGTATTTCATGCGGGAGATGGGAATTTGCACCCGCTGATTTTGTACGATAATTCGGTAAAAGGTGCGCTGGAAAAGGTGGAAGAATTGGGCGGGGAAATTCTCAGGCTGTGCGTGAAAGTTGGCGGCAGTCTTTCGGGGGAACACGGGATTGGTGCTGATAAGAAGTGTTTTATGCCGGATATGTTTTCGGAGGTAGATTTGGAGACGATGCAGTGGGTGCGTCACGTCTTTAATCCGAAAGGTTTGGCGAATCCTGGGAAGATGTTTCCGACGCCGAAGACTTGCGGGGAAGCGGCGAGGGCTAAGGTGGAAACTATGAAGAAGTTGGAGGGTGCAGAGGTTTTTTAATTCCACGGATGCAGACGGCGGTTGAAACCGCGGCGACACAAGCGATGTCCGCGGAGGCGGGTTGAAGAGAGCAATTACCCAGATGCAGACGGCGGTTAAAACCGCGCCTACACAAACAAAACCCGCCTCCGCGGGTTGAAGAGAGCAATTACCCAGATGCAGACGGCGGTTGAAACCGCGCCTATAAAAACCTGTTAGCCTTCCCGAAGGGTAGTCCGCCGGACGCCGACGGAAAAGGGTAAAATAATTTTCATCGACTACTCTTCTCTTCAACCCGCGGAGGCGGGTTTTGCCTGTGTAGGCGCGGTTTCAACCGCCGTCTGCTGCATCTACAAACAATTTTTATTATGGCTAACCACACTAATGTGCGATCGGCATTTTGATAATAAATTCCGTGCCTTTGCCCAATTCCGAAGTACAATATAATTCTCCTTGATGTCTTTCTACAATAATTTGATAGCTAATTGACAAACCCATTCCCGTGCCTTTCCCAACGGGTTTGGTAGTAAAAAATGTATCGAATATGCGCTGCTTGACTTCCTCAGTTATTCCCGGCCCGGTGTCAGAAATTTTGATTTCTACAACATTGCCGATAACTTCGGTACAAATTCTAATCTGGCGGAAATTTTCCGGCATTTCTTGAAAATCTTCCCTAATGTTCGGATCGTCTAAAGCATCGATCGCATTGCTAAGAATATTCATAAAAACTTGATTTATCGGCCCGGCAAAACACTCTACAAGCGGCAAATTTCCGTATTCTTTGACAATTTGAATTGGCGGCATTTCGCCGTTTCCTTTCAAGCGGTGATTGAGAATTAACAGCGTGCTGTCAATACCTTCGTGGAGGTTAACTGGTTTCATCTGTGAATCGTCGTGCCGCGAAAAGTTCCGCAGCGACTGCACAATCTGGCAAATGCGATCGACGCCTACGCTCATTGAAGACATGATTTTGGGTAAATCTTCAGCTAAAAAGTCGAGATCGTTTTCTGCTGTTTCTTGCTGAATCTCAGCGACTGGATTGGGATAATTTTGTTGGTAAAGTTCTAGGAGGTGAAATAAGTCTTGGATATAATCTTTGAGGTAAGCGAGATTTCCGTGAATGAAGCTGACGGGGTTGTTGATTTCGTGAGCGACTCCGGCAATTAGCAATCCCAAACTGGACATTTTTTCGCTTTGAACTAATTGGGAATGAGTATTTTTTAGTTCGTCAAGTGCTGCTGCTAGTTGTGCTGATTGTTCTCTGCTTTGTGCTTCGGAATTTCGCAAGGATTCTTCGGCTTGTTTGCGATCTGTGATGTCTCTCTGTACGCCGATGAAATGAGTTAATTTGCCTTTTTTGTCGCGCACTGGAGAGATTGAGAAAGAATTCCAGAAAATTGTTCCGTCTTTGCGGTAATTCTTTAATATTACCTGACATTCGCTTTCGGTTGTCAAGGCTTGGCGGATTATTTCTAGTGCCTCGGAATCGGTATCGCTTCCTTGCAAAAATCGCGAGTTTTTCCCGATAATTTCTTCCCGTCGATAGCCTGTCATGCTTTCAAAGGCGGGATTGCAATAAATAATTGGATGTTCTGGATCGGTGGCGTCAGCAATGGTAACTCCGGTGCTGGTAGCAGCCATAGCCCGATCGTACAACCAAAGCATTTCTTCTGCGCGCTTGCGATCGGTAACGTCCCGCAACGTGGCTAAATAAGCCATTTCTCCCTCCCATTCTGTTTCCACCACCCGCATTTCTACTACAGCATTTGCTTTGTGCTGGCGAATAGCTTCAACTTCTGTTTGCACGACGCGCATTCCTGCTGCTTCTGTTTCTCCAACTTGGGGAATAATATCCGTGTCCATCTCAATGTCGCAAGCTGAACCTTCTACTACCAAATTGCCAAAAAATGCTTGGCCTAAAAGTTGCTCTGCTTTGCAGTTAAAGAGCGCTTCTGCTGACGGGTTGGCAAAGCAGACAATCCCTTGCTTGTTGACGATTGCGATACCGTCGGCATTTTTGGCGATCGCATTCCGAAACCGAGATTCGCTAGCTTTTAAATCGTGTTCTAACTGTTCAATTGCTTCTTGCATTTTTTGCATTTCGCAAATACTAATACTGTCAGATTGTCCAAAATTGGCTTCTATGCAATCATCGGCTATTTTTTGGGGTAACTCTTGACAGTCCATTCTATTGTTCATATTTTTAGAAAGTGTTTTGTGGGTACTTCTAATATTACTGACCTTATTTTCTGAATCAGCTTCATGAAAAAACATATTTAAACCTACCATTTTTTTATTAAGGTGTTGCGATCGCGAAATTTTTATTTTAATCTAGGCAGAAAACAATTTCCCTTCGATGCTAACACATTACTTTTATAATTCATCCTAAAATATCTTTGAGATTTAATATCTATCTCCATGGAATGATCTATTCCACTTGAGTAAGTAATTTCAACAACATCGGGATTTACGTAGTTGGCAAACTAACCATTAAGGCGAGAAATGGCTTCAATCAGCCTCCTAGGGGACAAAATAACACTATCGACTCCCCCTATTCTAAATATTTAGAAGCAATTGCCAAGTATAAATTATTATATGATTTTGAAGTAAGTTCGCTGGCTCACAAGCAGGCTCATGCTTTAACTCTCAGGAAATAATCACAATTACCAATTAGCAAAATATCTACCTGCGGACAGATTTGATATACAATGTAACCTGTCTATTTTTGCGATCGCAATTTCAAACCAATGGCACGTCTAGCACTTCTGAGCGTATCCAATAAAACCGGGCTAATCGACTTAGCGCGCAGTCTAGTAGAAGAATTTGAATTTGACATAATTAGCAGCGGCGGGACAGCAAGCGCCCTCAAAGAAGCAGGAATCCCTGTCACGAAAGTTGCGGAATATACTGGTTCTCCCGAAATTTTGGGCGGGCGAGTCAAAACACTTCACCCGCGAATCCACGGAGGTATTTTAGCACGCCGCGATGTAGCGCAAGACCTCGCGGATTTAACGGAAAATCAAATTCGGGCGATCGATCTAGTTGTAGTCAATTTGTATCCCTTTGAACAGACTATTGCCAAACCTGGAGTTACTCTAGCAGACGCAATTGAGAATATAGATATCGGCGGGCCGGCGATGCTGAGGGCTTCAGCTAAAAATCACGCTCATTTGACAGTTTTGTGCAATCCAGAACAGTACAATACTTATTTAGGAGAACTTCGGCAAAACGGCGCGGAAGCATCCTTAGAGTTTCGGCAAAAATGTGCGTTAGAAACATTTCAGCATACAGCAAATTACGATCGCGCGATCGCAAATTATCTCAGCAGCCAATCCGAGCCAGAATCGAAGCTACCACAGGAGTTTAGCGTATCGGGAACAGAGCTGCAAACACTCCGCTACGGCGAAAACCCCCACCAAGCCGCCACCTGGTATCAAAGCGGAAATGCACCGACAGGCTGGACAACTAGCACCATCCTGCAAGGCAAAGAATTGAGCTACAATAATTTAGTAGATTTAGAAGCAGCAAGGCGGCTAATTGTAGAATTTCCCGAGACTCCCGCCGCCGCGCCCTGAATCGCCCGATTGATGCTGCTACTGCAACGGCGCTAACTAAGACATTTTTAGAATGTATTGTCGCCCCGGGGTGCGAACCGGAAGCGGAAGAAATTATCAAGAAAAAGGCGAAAGTTCGAGTATTGATTTTACCAGATTTGACTCAAGGGCCAGCACAAACTGTGAAAGTAATTGCAGGCGGTTTGCTGGTGCAAGAATCGGATAATGTAGTAGAAGAAACTAGCAAATGGCGCGCCGTTACCGAGAAGCAACCGACGGCGGGAGAGTGGGAAGAATTGCTGTTTGCTTGGAAAGTAGCGAAACACGTTAAATCGAATGCGATCGTTGTGACGCGCGATCGCACTACAATCGGTGTCGGCGCCGGACAAATGAACCGTGTGGGATCGGTTAAACTAGCGTTGGAACAAGCGGGAGAGAAGAGTAAAGGAGCGATTTTGGCTAGCGATGGCTTCTTCCCCTTCGACGATTCCGT
>NZ_JAEQCB010000315.1:0-1379 GCF_020738785.1 Microcoleus sp. PH2017_05_CCC_O_A
TTGCAATGAGTTTGCTCAAGGGATCTGGGGGTTTTTCTCGAACGCACATTTTGGACAAACAGCAATCTAATGTTTTTCTGCCATTGGCGGCGGTTTGCCAAAATTATCACTTACGTCATTAACACAATTTGTCATCACAGCTATTTTAACCCTGGGAAAATACCAATTCAAGTTGTTTTAAGTTGATTAAATAGCAGCCAACCCATCATAATATCATCCAATCTTCTCAATCCACGCCACAAGGTCTTAACTCCCGGAAAACCATCATGTTTTCTTCCCAAAAAACCTCCCAATTTAGCAATCCAACCAACCGCTTCCCCTAAAGTTGGCGGGTAAGAATGAGGATAACTTTTGTGATAAATTGTTGCATAAAGAGCCTGCCATTCTTGAGGTGATAACATGATTTCACAACTGGCATCATCCGCGAGCCGAGCTATATGAGTAATATAAAGTAAGCGCTTTCGCTACAATGGAATAAGTAGCTAGAGCCATTTCCAACCTTGATGCTGTTTCTAATTGTAGCTTCTCAATTCCACAACCACTTTTTAACACATAATGATAACGCTCAATCAGCCAACGATAACTATACCATCTCACATAAGTAGTCACATCCTCAATACAAGTAATAGGTAAATTTGTCACTAGCCACCACTCAATTGCTGACGACTCAGAAGGTGGTTCGGATTCTCTGACTAAAATAACTTGCAGTTGAATCGGACTTAATTTCTCTTGTTTAGGACGATTTTGAGGGGGTTGAATAGTTAAGGTTTTATACCTAATAGTTAAAGTCGCTATTCGTGATGGTCGAGTCGGGTTGCGCTTCAATTCCACAGTCATTGTGGCTTGCGGTTCGACCAATTCCATCTCTTCTTTAAGATGGTTCGATGAAGACTCTAAACATCTGTTTTGAGTAGCTCGAATCAAAAAATCTCCTCCCTCACGGTTCGCACAGGCAAACAAGTCATAAAAGTCGGCTTCTCAGTCAGCAATTGTGACTACTTGTTGTGAATCCGGGATGATAGATAACGTGTTTTTTAAAGCATCAAGCCATTTTTGACTCTCTTTTTCTTCAGTTGATTTTTGAGAACGTTGAGCAGCTTTGCCTAAATATTTTGGCGCTCTTGCCCAGACGGTCGATAATGCCTAATGGTAGCCCCTCTGTTGTCGCTGCCAACGTTGAATGTACTTTCAATCCATGAGCATATTTATTATCAAGATATCCGACTCCTTTGACTGCTTCATGCGTAGTATAATTTAATTCGGTTATATCCTGTATTGCCAAGATAATTTGATGATTTTTAATTCTTGAAACCGTCGCATCTACGTGTCCTTTCCTAAGCTGAGATGGTTTGATATATGGTGAATCCCAAAAATCGTAA
>NZ_JAEQCB010000316.1:0-1344 GCF_020738785.1 Microcoleus sp. PH2017_05_CCC_O_A
GTATTGTAAAACTTCATTCAGTTTGTAAGCATAAGTAATCAAGCATGGTATTATGTGGTCAGGAGGTTGAGAATGCAGCTAACAGAACGTCACATCATTAAATCGAAAGAACGCCGTTTCGTCCAAATTGACGAACTAGCTTTTAAATCGAAGAATCTCTACAATGCTGCCAATTATGTCCTTCGTCAAAGTTTCATTTATGGATGGGGCTATGTCAATTACAACGAAATGAATCGCTTGATGAAATCTCACGCAGCTTACAAAGCAATGCCTGCCAAGGTTGGCCAGCAAATCTTGATGTTGTTAGACAAAAACTGGAAATCGTTTTTTGAAGCTCTCAAAGCTTACAAAAAAGATGCCTCTAAATTTACGGGTCGTCCAAAACTACCTAAGTACAAAGATAAAGTCAAAGGTCGAAATATCCTGGTTTATACGATTCAAGCAATAAGCAGCAGGCAGTTGAAAAATGGAATTATTAAACTGTCAGGTACTGAGATTTTAATCAAAACCAAAGTAAATCCCGAACGAATTTGTCAAGTTAGATTGGTTCCCAAATGCGATGCTTATGTAATTGAGGTAATTTACGATGAACCGGAGTCCACCGCTAGCAGTAACAACTTCGTAGCTAGTATTGATTTGGGACTGGACAATTTAGTGGCGCTAACTTCAAATCAACCGGGATTTATCCCTCTTTTGATTAACGGGCGACCACTCAAATCGATTAACCAGTTCTACAACAAACGTTCTTCGCAGTTGCAATCCCAACTAAAAGGGGAGCGCAAAACCTCACCCCGGCTTCAACGCTTAACCCGCTGTCGCAACCAAAAAGTCGATAATTACTTGCATCACACAAGTCGATTAATAGTCGAACTTCTGACGGCAAATCAAATTGGGACGCTAGTAATTGGCAAAAATGCACAGTGGAAAACTGAAATTAACCTGGGAAAACGAACTAATCAAAACTTTGTCAGCATTCCTCACGCTCGATTAATTGAGATGTTGGAATACAAGGCTCGATTGGTGGGAATTAAGGTGATAGTTCAAGAAGAATCTTACACGTCTAAGTCGAATTTCTTGAATCTAGATCCAATTCCTGTGTACGGGCATACTGGCGCTTTGGATGTCGTATTTAGTGGCAGGCGAATCAAAAGAGGATTATACAGAACATCAGTCGGTCAATTAATTAACTCCGATGTTAACGGTTCTTACAACATCCTCAGAAAAGCAATCCCAAATGCCTTTGGCAATGGGATAGAGAGCTGCGTAGTTCAGCCAAGGCGGGTCAATCCGCTCGAAGTGAAAGCGAAAGGGGAGGGACTGGAAGCCTCCCATGTCATGTAATAG
>NZ_JAEQCB010000317.1:0-1343 GCF_020738785.1 Microcoleus sp. PH2017_05_CCC_O_A
GGGGGCTAGAAACTGTAACTTGATTCTTGGACAAATCTACCCATTGTTGCTCAATTGTGGGTAGCTTTTTCACTCGCAAGTTCTGCTAAGGTTGGAATATGTCACAAGCCTGCGCGAGAAGGGATTAAAGGACTGCCATGTTACTCGGATTCAAAACCGAATTGAAACTAAATAGTCGGCAGCGCATACTTTTAGCTAAGCATTGCGGAGTGGCGCGTCATGCTTGGAATTGGGGTTTGTGGCTGACCAAAAATATTCTTGGTCACAACCAAGCCAATCCCAACGAAAAGCTCAAATTTCCCACAGCTATTGACTTGCATAAATTGTTAGTAGCTATGGTGAAGTCGGAGAATGCTTGGTATTACGAGTGCAGTAAATCTACACCACAACAGGCATTAATGGCATTGCGAGATGCATGGAAACGATGTTTTAAAAAGACTGCTGGTGTACCGAAGTTTAAGAAAAAAGGAAGGCGAGATTCTTTCACATTAGAAGGAACGGTCAAAATCTGCGGGGTTAACAAAATCCAAGTTCCCGTAATTGCCGTCCTCAAGACTTATGAAAGGCTACCACAAGTATCAACTAAGTCTTGCGCGATATCCCGTATTGCCGACAGGTGGTTTATCAGTTTCAGGTTTGATGTAGAACAGCAAGAATCATGCCAAACAAGCATTGTAGGCGTTGACCTCGGTATTAAAGCATTGGCTACTCTATCAACAGGTGAAGTAGTTATCGGTGCTAAATCCTACAAAAAATATCGCGACATACTCTCAAGGATGCAATGGTTGAGTCGCCATAAAGTCATCGGTTCGAGCAATGGTCAAAAAGCACAAGTCAAGATAGCTAGACTGCATAGAAAGATAGCTAACATCCGTCAAGATACGTTGCACAAACTAACGACATTACTTGCCAAAAACCACGGTGTAATTGTCATAGAAGACTTGAACGTAAGCGGAATGATGGCGTTGCACAAGCTAGCTGCATCTGTTGCCGATATGGGCTTCTTTGAGTTTCGCAGACAGTTAACCTACAAATGCGAGTTGTACGGTTCAAAGTTGGTAGTTGTTGACCGTTGGTTTCCCAGCTCAAAAACTTGTTCTAATTGTGGAACTAAAAAAGAAACACTCTCTCTTTCTGAACGAGTGTTTGAATGCAGTCATTGTGGTATTGTTGTTGACCGCGATTTGAACGCAGCGATTAATTTGTCAAAAACCGTCAGTTAGACGGGGTTAGCCTGCGGACTGGTGAGTGCCGACACTACCAGGATGAAGCAGGAAGTAAACGAAGCTCAAAGTCCAATATTGTCCAATCTTGAGTAACTTTGGGTAGGATTTATGTAACGG